>NZ_JBFUIQ010000011.1:0-78105 GCF_056401795.1 Peribacillus sp. P4_D6 | reverse complement strand
TCCATACGGACAGCAAAGGCGGCTGGAAATCGCCCGTGCCCTTGCCGCCAATCCGAAACTTCTTTTACTGGATGAACCGGCAGCCGGGATGAACCCCCATGAAACGAAAGAATTAATGAACCTCATTGCTTTTATCCGGAAGGAGTTCAACCTTACCGTTTTGCTAATCGAACATGATATGTCACTGGTCATGGGTGTATGCGAACGGATTTATGTCCTTGATCATGGACAGCTCATCGCTCACGGAAAGCCGGATGAAATCCGCAACGATCCAAAGGTTATCGAGGCATATCTAGGGGAGGAGGTTTCCTGATGCTGAAAATAGAGGACATCAATGTTTATTACGGCAATATCCAAGCGCTAAAAGGGGTTTCCATGGAGATAAATGAAGGGGAAATCGTGACTTTGATCGGGGCGAACGGAGCGGGAAAAAGCACGCTGCTCAAAACGATTTCCGGTCTGTTAAAACCAAAGCAAGGAAAAGTTCTGTTCGAAGGCGATTCGATTGGGGGAAAAGCGGCACAGGCCATCGTGAAACTGGGCATATCCCATGTGCCTGAAGGACGACGTGTCTTCGCCAACATGACGGTGGCCGAAAACCTGGAGCTTGGAGCTTATTTGCGAAAAGACAAGGATGGCATCCATAAGGATATGGAAAAGGTATACGAGCTATTTCCAAGGCTGCTGGAAAGAATCAAACAGCAGGCTGGCACGCTTTCAGGCGGCGAACAGCAGATGCTTGCAATGGGCAGGGCCTTAATGGCGAAACCGCGATTATTACTGCTCGATGAACCTTCGATGGGCCTTGCACCGCTTCTGGTGAAGCAAATATTCAACATCATCCAGGAAATCAGTGAGTCCGGCACAACGATCCTTTTGGTCGAGCAAAACGCCAACCTCGCCTTATCCATTGCAGATCGGGCGTATGTCGTTGAAACGGGCCGAATCGTCCTGTCGGGCAATGCCGAGGAACTAACATCAAGTGAAGAAATTAAAATGGCCTATTTAGGAGGCCACTAAAACCGCCGTTTGGCGGTTTTTTTGTTTGTTGATCGGGTTATGCAAAATATGCAAAAAGATAAAAAAGCACAGGGTTTCATGCATGATTTTATACATCCAATATAGTATTATTCAATTTTGATATAGGAATTAAGACTAAAAAAACACGAAAAAACTGGGTTTAATTCCCTATCAATATACTTGTATTTTGGTAAAAATGTAATTAATAGGATGATAAAAATTAGAGAATGAATAAAATTTTTTGATCTGTAAGTAAGGAATTTATAATATCAATATAATTTAATTATCCGTTTTATCTGATTATATCGCCTATTGTCGCAATATTTAAAATATATAAAGATAAAAATGATAGAGCACTACCTGTGAAAAATATCCTAATTACCGAAATCTTCTCGCAATTATTGTATAGACGGAATGAAAATTATGCGGTAAACTATTTTTCGAAATATTAATTTAATTTGAAACATTTCATCTAATCAATTTTTTTCTGAAGGATCATGAATAAATATTCATGCATCAGAGCTTGATTACAAAATGGGGGGATTATTTATGAAAAAGAAAAAATTAGCAAGTGCATTCCTTTCTCTATCACTTGCTGCAGGAGTGCTAGCGGGTTGTTCCGGCTCTGGTTCATCTGAAAAATCAAGCGGGGATGGAGATACGATCAAAATCGGTGTCAACCTTGAATTATCAGGCGGTGTAGCTTCATATGGACAATCGATTGCAGAAGGTCTGGAGCTTGCAACTGCAGAAATCAATAAAGAAGGCATTGACGGTAAAAAAATCAAACTAATTAAAGTCGATAATAAATCTGAAGCGTCCGAAGCGACAAGCGGGGCGATCAAGCTGACATCGCAAGATCAGGTTGCAGCGATCGTGGGCGCAGCAACAAGCACGAACTCGATTGCACAAGTACAGATTGCCCAAGATAATAAAGTGCCGGTCATCTCACCTTCTGGTACAAGCCCTGACATTACTTTCAGCAAGGATAAATTGAACGATTACGTTTTCAGGACAAGCTTCATCGATCCGTTCCAAGGGACGGTAGCTGCAAACTTTGCCGCTAAAGAAATCAAAGCGAAAAGTGCAGCCATCTATATTGACAGCTCAAGTGATTATTCAAAAGGGTTAGCCGCAGCCTTTAAAGAACAATTCGAAAAGAATGGCGGAAAAGTTGTTGCTCAGGAAGCTTACATTGCGAAGGATACTGATTTCCGTTCCACATTGACTCGTTTGAAATCGGCAAAACCTGATTTCATTTTCCTTCCTGGTTACTATGAGGAAGCTGGTCTAATCGTGAAGCAGGCACGGGAAACTGGACTTGACGTTCCATTCATGGGCGGCGACGGCTGGGATTCTCCTAAGCTAGTTGAAATTGCCGGTGCAAAAGCTCTAAATAATACGTTCATCACGAACCACTATTCTTCAGGTGATCCTGATAAGAAAATTCAGAATTTTGTGTCAGCGTTTAAAGCAAAATACAAAGATAAATCCCCGGATGCATTCAATGCCCTAGGATATGACACAGGATACTTCCTTGCAGACGCGATTAAACGTGCTGGTTCAGCGGATTCGGAAAAAATCAAAGAAGCGCTGGAAAAAACGGCCGACCTTGAGCTTGTTACAGGTACATTCACATTGGATGAAAAACATAATCCAATCAAATCAGCCACCATCCTTGAATTTAAAGAAGGAAAACAAGTATTCAACACAAAAATCAATCCTTAATTTCGGAGAACAACTCAAACCCTTTCGCCGGCCCTTCCTTAATAAGAAGGTGCTGGCGAATTCTCATTTTTCAAGCATACCGGGTGCTGAACATCCCCTTAGCGGAATGAAAAGAGTCTGGACTAATCACTCATAAAATTAGATTTTCAAGGAGAGTCGAACATGGAATTGATACAACAGTTAATTAACGGGGTTTCATTAGGAAGTATTTATGCCCTTATCGCTCTCGGATATACGATGGTTTACGGGATAGTTAAATTGATAAACTTCGCACATGGCGATGTATTCATGGTCGGCTCATTCGTTGGGTTTTACTCAATAACGGTCCTGGATCTGTCATTCGTGCCCGCCCTATTAATCTCGATGACGGTCTGTGCTCTGTTTGGAGTATTGATCGAACGTATCGCGTACAAGCCATTGCGTAACGCAACGCGTATCGCGGCACTTATCACTGCCATCGGTGTTTCCCTTTTGATCGAATACGGATTCATCTACGTCCGCGGTGCACAGCCGGAAGCTTATCCGAATGATGTATTGCCGACAGACAAGTTCAATATTTTTGGAGTTTCCATCAATAGTCAATCGATTTTGATTTTTGGAGTGGCTGTAGTCTTRATGATCATCCTTCAAATCATCGTTCATAAATCGAAAATTGGAAAAGCGATGCGTGCCGTTTCCTACGATGCGGATGCAGCTAAGCTGATGGGTATAAATGTCGATAACACGATTTCTGCCACCTTTGCAATCGGTTCCGCATTGGCTGGGGCAGCGGGCGTCATTTTCGGTATTTACTATATTAAGATCGAGCCGCTCATGGGTGTGCTTCCGGGATTGAAGGCATTCGTTGCCGCCGTACTTGGAGGGATCGGGATTATACCGGGCGCGATGGTCGGTGGCCTATTGCTAGGAGTCATCGAAGCTTTGGTCAGTGCCGCCGGTTACTCATTATGGCGTGATGCTGTAGCCTTCGTCGTACTGATTCTTATCTTGATTTTCATGCCACAAGGCTTATTCGGTAAAAACAAAAAAGAAAAAGTATAGGGGAGACAAAGCAATGACTACAATTAAGCGAGCAAAAGGTTTTTGGCTCTCGATTTCACTATCATTGATCTTTTTCGCCGTAGTTCAAGTGTTAATCGGCGGCGGATCGCTAAATCCTTTTTATCAAAATACGCTCATGTTCATCGGGATCAATATCATTCTGGCAGCGAGCCTGCACTTGATCATCGGGATAACCGGGCAGTTCTCCATCGGGCATGCCGGATTCCTGGCAGTCGGTGCCTATGCTTCAGCCGTCATGACGATGAAGCTGGAAATGCCATTTTATGCGGCATTGATAGTCGGCGGTTTGGCGTCAGCGCTGGCAGGATTGATCATCGGAATTCCTAGCTTACGCTTAAAAGGTGACTATCTGGCGATTGCGACGCTGGGTTTTGGGGAAATCGTCCGGATCATGCTTTTGAATATCGATTATGTCGGCGGGGCGAGCGGCATGCAGGTTTCCCATTTGACCACTTGGCCGTGGGTATTCGCATCCGTCATCGTAACGATCATCGTCATCCGAAACTTTACTAGCTCGACCCACGGAAGAGCCTGCATATCGATCCGCGAGGACGAAACGGCTGCCGATTCGATGGGAATCAACACGACCTATTATAAAGTTGTCGCCTTTGCCATCGGTGCTTTTTTTGCCGGTATCGCTGGGGGGCTCTACGCTCATAACTTCTATATCATCCAGCCATCGAACTTTGGATTCCTGAAATCATTTGATATTTTGATCCTTGTCGTACTTGGCGGTCTTGGAAGTCTTTCCGGTGCCGTATTGGCAGCGATATTACTGACGGTAGTCACGACTTTCCTGCAGGATTATCCGGAAACACGAATGATCATCTACAGTCTTGTGCTTATCGTGATGATGCTCTATCGCCCGCAAGGTTTAATGGGTACCAAAGAGATAACATCCATGTTCAAACGTAAAGGAGGAAGCAGCCATGAAAAAAATAAAAACACCGCTGCTTAAAGTCGATTCGGTCGGCATCCAGTTCGGAGGGCTTAAAGCCGTTTCTGATGTTAACGTCGAATTATATCCAGGAGAACTAATTGGCTTGATCGGGCCGAACGGCGCTGGAAAAACCACTTTCTTTAACTTGCTGACAGGAGTTTACGTCCCGACGGAGGGCACCATTTCTTTGGAAGGTGAGAACTTAAGAAAACTGCCTCCATATAAAATCACGCAAAAAGGGATCAGCCGGACATTTCAGAACATTCGCTTATTCAGCGAACTATCGGTGATCGACAATGTAAAAGTGGCCTATCATTCGCTTTCGAAGCATGGAATCTTAAGTTCGATCTTCCGCATGCCGATCCATTTTAAAGGCGAAAAGGAAATGGATGAAAAAGCGATTGAGTTCCTGAAGATCTTCAACCTTGATCAATATAAGGATGAAAAGGCAAAGAACCTGCCATATGGTAAACAAAGACGTTTGGAAATCGCCCGTGCCCTTGCCGCCAACCCGAAACTGCTTTTGCTCGATGAACCGGCAGCGGGGATGAACCCTCAGGAAACGCACGAACTCATGAACCTGATTGCCCTCATCCGTGAGAAATTCGATTTGACCGTATTATTGATAGAACATGATATGCCGCTCGTCATGGGTGTTTGCGAACGCATATATGTACTCGATCACGGACAACTGATCGCTCAAGGAAAGCCAGAGGAAATCCGTAACAATCCAAAAGTCATCGAGGCCTATCTGGGCGAGGAGGTTTCATAATGTTAAAAATCGAGGACATCAACGTCTATTACGGAAACATTCAAGCCTTGAAAGGAGTCTCGCTTTCTATTAACGAAGGCGAAATCGTAACCCTGATCGGGGCGAACGGAGCCGGGAAAAGCACGTTGCTGAAAAGCATTTCCGGCCTTTTAAAACCAAAACAAGGGAAGATCATATACGAAGGGGATTCCATCGGAGGGAAGGCAGCGCAATCCATCGTGAAAATGGGCATTTCCCATGTCCCTGAAGGCCGGCGGGTCTTTGCTAACATGACCGTCGAAGAAAACCTTCAGCTAGGTGCTTATCTGCGCAAGGATAAGGCAGGCATCAAGCAGGACATGGAGAAAGTCTATGAATTATTCCCGCGTTTGCTGGAGCGTCTGAAACAGCAATCCGGAACCCTTTCCGGCGGGGAACAGCAAATGCTCGCAATGGGCAGGGCACTCATGGCCAAGCCCCGGCTTCTATTACTGGACGAGCCATCGATGGGTCTTGCTCCATTATTAGTGAAGCAAATCTTTCATATCATCGAAGAAATCAATAAAACAGGTACGACGATTCTTCTGGTCGAACAAAATGCCAACTTAGCACTATCCATCGCTGACAGAGCCTATGTTGTCGAAACCGGCCGAATCGTCCTATCAGGCAAATCAGAGGAACTGACCGCAAGCGAAGAAATCAAGAATGCCTATTTAGGCGGACATTAAACCGTTTTATAGCGATTACAGACTGCAGACGAACTCGAGGAAAAAGCGAGTTTGGCTGCAGTTTTTTTATTTTAAAAAGGTTCCAGTTGATTTCAGAAATCCCTCCCTTTCCGCCGACTGTCTGCCAAGCCTCCTCGCCTAGCGGCTGCGGTGTCTCGGCYAGCCAGTAATTCGGCAGGAGTGTCGCAAATTTCTTCCATCCWWTAAGGATTACAGTAAAAAAACATGAAGAATAATCTAGTCTTGTTTTAAAATCATGGTTTAGGATTAGACCAATCGGAACTCCCAGACTGACTGGAGATATATTCGAGGAAAAACGAGAGCCGAGGGGCTCCCGGACCGCCCGCGGAAAGCGAATGCCTGGAGTGGAAATCAACGTTCATATTTTACAAACCCTCAAAAAAATTTGTAGCAAATGAAGTTCTATCTTACTGTTAAAACAAAGTTGATTGGAACGGAGGGTACGAGACTCCTGCGGGAAATGCGAGTCCAGGGGAGACCCCGCAGGCGCGAAGCGTCGAGGAGGCTCACGGACCGCCCGCGGAAAGCGAGTGCCTGGAGTGGAAATCAACGGTTCGAGTTTTACAAACCAAAAAAACTGCAGCCAAACTCGCAGGAGTCTCGCGTCTCGTAGATAGAATCCCATGCCCATCAAGCTAAGATTTTTAATTACCCCCATAACGAAAGGTTTACCCCTCCACAGTTATTTATGAGATTTTGGCTCATTTTTTCGTTTTTGGGAACAATTAATTTCTTAAGTTGATGGTAAGTATGATTCCCCCTATATAACAAAGAAGGAACCTATCATATTTCATGATAGGTTCCTTCTTTAAATGCAATAACATTATCTATAGAAGCGTTTCCGTTTTCATAAAGGTCTTACAAAGTCGAATTTTTTGTATTATTTTAGCTGGATGTTGGTTTCTCATCAGCATCCAATTTTTTTAATATCTACTGCTGTTTGTTAGGTAGTGCATGATATCCAAAAGCTAAATCCAGCAAAGCACTTGCTTCTTGACGCAGTAACAAATCCTTCGGACGGAAGGTAATGGATCCGTCGGCATTGATGGAAGTATCAGGGTCTAGAATTCCTTGGGAGGCAAGTGCCTGAATCGATTGAATTGCCCAGTCATCCGCAGCATCAAGTAATTTAACTTTAATAGCTTTGTCAGGTTGAATCGGTTTCATGTCATGAATTTGCTTTAAGTTTTGAATCATGGTTGCTGCGACCTGTCGGGTAATCGGAGTTGCACGGTCATACCCTAGAATTCCTTTCATAACTTTTTCCCTTGCCACCTTGGAGTCGTCTGGAAAACCGTTCCATCCATAAGCAAGTAACAACGTATCCGCAAACTCTCCTTGTGTCATGATGTCCATCGGTTTGAATAGATTACCTGTTTTAGCACCCATAATATTTAGAGCATGAAGATTATCAATGTGACTTCTATAGTTATTCTTTTGTGGAACGTCATCAAAAGGTGGTTTGTTGTTAAATCTCTGGGCATCTGCTACAAAATCAAGGCTTTTAGGAGAGTTGTAGTGAAAATATGCGATTTCTCCAGCTGAATTCTTTTTGAAAGCAACTTTGCTGCCTTCCGAATCTTCAAATAACAACGGATGAATCATTTTGAGAACTTGTTTTCCAAATCCACTCTCCATGACCAAGTTCCCATTTTCATAAGTAAAATGAGTGCGAAGTGCAGCGAAACGCGTATTTTGGAATAAGCCGAAGTATTTATGAGCTTCTTTTTCCTCTAACGGGAGATAACTTGTTTTTCCTTCATTCTTCTTAGCAGGGAAATAGTGATCCATGAGAGTTTCATATATGTCTACACTCATCATTGAATCATTATTGTAAGACATGAAGAATGCTGTTTTTTGTTCAGGCACTAAAATCAGCAGTGATTGATGTCCAGGCATGCTTCCCCCTTTTATTACAACATGTTGACCGTTAGCAAATTCATTAAAAGGCGTTTCAAATCCAATTGTCGCAACAGGAATCGTCTTATCATCAAAAACTTGATAGGCATGCATCATATCCAAGCTTTTTTTACTTACAATTTCCTTGTCTTTAAACTTTCCTTTCTGTAGTTGCATAATCATGTATTTTGACATGTCTTCCGCAGTAGATAAAATGCCTCCTTGTGGTGTATCCCTTAAACCGCTCCCGCTTGCTGGAATCGGATCGCCAGTGGGACCATAAGGTGTGGCCATTTTTTCGAGAAGATCAGGCGTAAAGCTCATGCTTGTAGATTTCATATCTAATGGTTTGAAAATATTCTTTTCCATATATTTCGAGAAAGGGGTGTTGGTAGCATTCTCCACTGCAAACCCTGCGAGCGCAAATCCGACGTTGTCATACGTATAAACTTCTCCTGGTGGCCGTACCACAGTTGGCATTTGTTTAGAGAAAAATTCTTTCATCGGTATACTATTATTATTATTAATATATTCAGGTCCAGTTATGTTTGTAAGATCGGGAAAATCCACCCCGCTGGTATAAGTGAGCATATCAAACAGGGTAAGAGGTTTTCCAGTTTGATTAGGTATTTGTAATCCACCAAAATATTTTTGTACGTCTTGATCAAGTTTAAGCTTTCCTTTATCGACTTGCTGCATCACAGCCAAAGCAGTAAAAGTTTTCGTGACTGAACCGATTTGAAAGACCGTGTCCTTAGTGACGGGGATTTTCTTTTCTTTATCGGCATATCCATACCCTTTATTGACAACGACCTTTCCATCATGAACGACGACAAAACTAGAACCGTTCACATTGAACTGCTTCATTTTTTCTTCAAATAACGGATCAGCAAAAGATTCTATTTCTTTTTTATTATTAGGTCCTTTCGTCATTTGGATATTAGCCGTGGATTCCGATGGTTTTGATTTTCCTGCTTCTAACGATTGTTGGGAACACGCAGAAATCATGGTTGAAGAAGTAAGAAGAATTGCAACGATCCCCAGTTTGTTAATTGCTTTTTTCATTTTTGTACGCTCCTTTAATTGATTGAAATTTTTTGTTAGCACAACGAGTTAGCGGCTCGTTAGCGTATGAACAAAGTGTAGCAACCGGCGAGTCACAGTCGATAGTGAGCTTTTGTCATATTTATAAAGAACAACAAAAAATGAGTGGGAAACGGCTGTATTAATAGCTATGTCATAGAAACCATGACATTTTGACACTACCGTATGTGACAGAAAAACACCTAGAATCAAAGAGCAGTTTTTAACGCATTAACAATAAATGAGGAGGGGAGATTTTCATTGTGCTTGATAAAAATATAAAGAGGAGTGAAAGAGGAAACAGGTATGACCTATTCATGAAAAACAAACCAGTAACAAGAGTGTTTTAAGGAAAGGAAGTAATTTCTAGGGTTAACATGCATATGGGAAAAGAGGGATTTACCTAGGACAGAATGGCGTTTGTAAAAATAATAATTTAGGCCATATTTGTACCTTGTCATGTCCAATTGGCCAGCCTCTTTAAATTAATGGCAGCAAAAGTAAGCATCGCCTGCATCGACAATTTTTTAAGTCCCCTTAAAGTAGTCCAACGCATACCCGTGTCACCACTTTTTTGATGGTCTTTGCTTTCGGTACACTGTGATAGAAGATGAGCATGTTGCACAAATGTGTTTTGGTGATTTGTACTTTCTATAACCCTCTTTATTTGTTGTTGAGTACTTTAAAATTTCGCCCGAAGGGCAATGGTAACAATCAAAATGTTCATGGTAACATAGTCATTTTTGCCAAAGAACCCTTCTAAGGACATGAATATGGTAAAGTCGCTGTAATTTCTTTGCATTTGATTCTTCGAATCCTTTTCAGGTTATAGAAAATTTTGAACTGACCTGCCAAAATCATCTAGATTTGGGGCGAGCTCCTTTTTTGTGGTTTTGAATCTAAATACTTTCAGTATAATATCACGAAGGGCTTAATCCATAGTCTCCCCTCAGGACTTGCACAAAKGGGTGACTATGTTTTTCAATTTGTACTTATCAATCACAAAGCGAATAAGGATAAATTTTGTTCAGCTGAGCTATTTTTTTCTTATCCCCCTTTCGGCATATCTGATCTTTTTTAAGAGTTCAATCTCATCTTTTAATAAGTTGTTCTCTGCCTCCAACTCGCGAATCTCTCATCAGTGATAAGCTCCATTACGCGAGGCCTGTCAGAATGGCCACTTCGGTTATCTTGGAGGCCATTTGCGATATGCTGCACGTCACCTGTCTCTAGAGGAATGTACACGATCAATCCCAATAATCTCAATATCAAATCCGAATCCTGCGAATATCTCTATAGCGGGCGTACCGTTATTAGCATGAGTAATAAATATCTGTTTAAACTCATCAGTATATGTAATTCCTTTAGTACTGACTGATTTCACGTTGACAATATCTCTTTTTCTTTTGTTGTAAAGAGCTTTTTAGCCATTTTTTCGTTCTCCTCTGCCTGTAATCATTCCATTGTACAAAAAAAAGCCCCTGTAGGGCAGACACTTTTTTTAGTGTCTACTCTCTACAGATTACAGTTTAAATAAGAGTACCTTTATTAAAAAAATCAAATAATGTTTCTTCGTTACCAATTCCGACTAGCCATTAATATACATAGTGGCCAAATAAGCGCTAACTAAATAACTTTATCAAATAGACTAAGGAAATCTCTAAAAATATTAAATAGAAAATATATTGAAAAAGTTTACAAATGGAATGAATTGGTTTATTATGAAAAAGTTCCTGTTTATATTTTCAATAAATAACATAAATAGGTACTAAAATTTGTAATGAGAGGTTGAATTGATTATGTCTTGTGGATGTCCTGGAGTATTTGTTACTGAACAACGTAGTTATACAGAGTATTATTGTAAAGCAAGTTCATCTTGTGGGAGTGGTAAAATGAAATGGAAAAATACTGCTACTGACTGCCATGATTATATAACAGGGGACGAGATTACTTATTATTGCAATCATAAATCAACAGGAAATTGTTGCTGATTTTATTGATCGGAGACCGGTTTTTACCGGTCTTTGTATTTATACAAAAAAGCAATTTTTAGAAGCGAAATTTGATGAAAGTTTTTTTGATTAAATTCTGGAGGAATATTAATGTCGGACTTAGACCATCGTAGATTCTTAAAGCGTAAAGATCCTAAAGTATTACTGGGAACTTATTTTCCAGATACTTTGAAAGTTAAAGAAGATAAAATTATAGATCTTAATTATATAAAAAATGTAGAAAAGGGAAGCATCGTATTTATTATGAATCCAACATGTGAAGCGTGTAATTTTGAGCCTATGGTAGATTTTCAAAACAAATATGATCGGTTTGCATATTTAGTGCTTTTAGATGCGGATGTTGAAATAAAGAAAGGGCTTGAAGAAACTACTAGTATTCAATTAAATATTGAACTATGTGATATGGAACTAGTTGATAAAGAATTAGGACATAATGTTATTCCTTGGGTATTCGTAATTAATAATGTAGGGCAAATTGTAGGTTGCGGAATATTTAATGATCTTAGAACCCTTGAATTAATTGCAAAACCATTAATTAAAGTGTCTTATCAAGACATGCTGGTAATGTGAATAAATAGGGGGGCTTTTTTGTGTTAATTAAATCAAAAAAAGATACATTGCAAACAGGTGAGATTATTCCAGAATTACTATTAAATGGTGACACTGAAAGAATAAGATTAAAGACTAATCAGAAGACCGCTTTAATATTTGTTTCTACATATTGCCTCTACTGTATAGATCTATTGCCATTCCTTGCAGAAATAGAAAAAGATTTCCCTTATAATCTTATATTATTTTCCACCGGGGAAATAGAAGATAATAAAGAGATGAAAGAATATTTTGCTTGGGATTTTCCTATTATTTCAATGGATGAAAGTAAAATAAAGAGCGAGTTAAAAGTTACTGCCTTTCCCTACACTTTAATTATTGATGAAAATGGAACCATTACTAATCAAGGGGTTATTTATAATTACGACGATTTTAAATTTTTAACAGATAAAATAATAAAGGGTTAATGAAGAAGGAGGATTTTAAATGAATGTGCAGTTGCTTGCATGTGACTCTATTAATTTTGTAGAAACAAGCAAAAGGCATCATCTCGGCGAAGTATTAAACTCTATCACAGTACCGACACTACCATTTTTTTTAAATTTATCAATATTTGTTAAGATACTCAATTTACCTGTTGACGAATTGCTAGATCTATCCGTTAGAGTAATAGATTCTGAAAACAATTTGTTATCATATATTGGCAACTATTCTATTCGTAATTATCGTCAACCTGATCAAGTTCCAGGTATAGATGTTCATTTTGACGTAGGTTTTCCTCTTACTGTTTTAGGGGATATAAAAATTATTGCTCACATAGATGAAGATGAGTATGCTAGTTATCCAATAAATATTAAGCTTGCTAGGTAAAGGAGATAGCTTAATATGAATGAGTTTATTGTTGGAGCACAGTCAATTATATTTGGTCTTTTTTTTATGATATCACTTGTCTCGAAGTTTTTTTCATATCCTCAGTTTAAAATGGCTGTAATTCAATTTGGCATTATAAAAAAGGAATTTGTAAAATACTTTTCTTTATTTATTATTTTCATAGAAGGATTCATAGCAATCAACTTTTCTATTTTTATCTTCTTAGATATAAGTTATATAATAGTTTGTTGTTTAATGATAATGTTTAATACTGCTTTTTTTTATGTTTGGTATAAGAAAGAATCTGTGAGTTGTAACTGTTTTGGTGAAAGCGAAAAACACACAAATCTGATTGCAGCTATACTTAGAAATATAATTATTTTTATTTTTTCTGTCATGGGTATTATGGCAGACAAGACTATTAACTTTTCATTAGAACATCTTTTTATATTACTAATTATTATAACCATATCTTTACTAATCCAACTTTCAAGAACGACCTATAAGTTTTATAATTTTATAAAAATTTAGGAGGATTTATTATGTCTTCCCTATTTTATTTTTCTTATTTTAGTTTATGGATAGTGACACTGATAACTCTTTTAATGATTATTTTATTATCCAAAAGGATAATAACGATTCAAAAAATGAAAATAATTGAAGATATATTTGCCCTTAATAATGAGTTACACAATAAAACCATAAATATGAATAAACCTTATACAAAGATTCTATTATTCTTATCAATGAGTAGTAAAAATAACGAGATACTGGTTAAAAATATGCAAGAGAAATATCCAAATTCTTATATATTTTTAGTCTTTGATGGTCCTGAATGGAAAGCAAACAGTTTGCAAAAAAAAATAGATGGACAATACACAATTTGGATAGATAAAGGCAATTCTATCAGCAACATACTAGGAATAAGTAAATTTCCTAGTTATATTATGGTTGACTCTTTATATAGGAATTTAAAAGAAAGGGTAATTTATATCTAAGATAATTTTCTTAGAGAGGGAGTTTGATTATAATTAAAGCAAACAGTGAACATGGAATAGCCAGAATAGTTCATAATTTCTTGCACACTATTCCTTTGTTATGGAGAATAAGTCCAATTTTATTGGTAATCAGTTCTTTACTCTACTTAATAGAGGCACTTATCCCCTTGGCAACTATATACGTAATGAAGGAAATGGTTGATACTATAGTTAATATTTTCCAAGGTAAAGAAAATTTTTTACAAGGTTTTATTTTACTGTCAATTCAAGTTGGTGTATCTCTTTTTTCATTAATAATAGCCCAAGTTCATTACTTATTGAATATCAAGATGAAACAGGCAGTAGACTTCTTCTTTGAACATCAAATTTTAAGTAAAACAACAGTACTTCCCCTAGTTTTCTTCGATGTGCCTGAATCATATGATAAGCTGTTACGAGCTAAAAATGTAAGTGGTAATGGTTTAAGCTTATTCAATAATTCATTAGAAATTATAAAAAATATTATAACATTAATTAGTTATATTATTATACTTATGAGATTTCACTGGGGTCTTCCTATTCTAATGATGATATTAATAGTACCAGCACTTTTCGTAGAAATGAAATATGGTAATAAAAAATATAAACAAATGTTTGACCAGACCCCTACTGTACGTCGTGTTAATTATTTATCAGATATTCTAAAAGACAGAGGGGTTGCTAAGGAACTAAGGGTGTTTAATCATGGTTTATTCTTGATGAATAAATGGAAAAACTTGTTTTGGAAAAATGAGAATGAACAATATACTCTGGAAAAGAGTGCTACAAAAGCGAATCTTACGATTGTAGGAGTAAGTCAATTATCTATTGCATTCTTTTCTGGATTTTTACTCTGGGTAGCAATAAAAGGGCGAATGTCTGTAGGCGGATTTTTATCGTTGTCTCAGGTAGTATCATCATCAATTTATTTAATTAATAATATTTCAAATAAACTAGGACAATTGCATTCAGACTCTGTATATATGACTGACTATTTTGAGTTTATGTCTTTAGAAGAAGAGGTGATTATGGAAGGGAATACAAATGATTTTTACTTCCATGATTGCTATGAACAAATTTCATTTGAAAATGTGTCCTTTTCGTATCCAGGTAATAAGAAAAAAGTGCTAGATTCTATTTCTTTTGGAATTAATAAAGGTGAAAAAATTGCTATTGTTGGAGAAAATGGTGCAGGGAAAAGTACTTTAGTAAAGTGTCTTATGGGATTATATAAACCTACAGAAGGTACAGTTTACTATCAAGGTATTGATATAAATATGATTGAACCTATCAAACTTCGAGAAAGGTTCAGTGCCATTTTTCAAGATTTTTCTCATTATCAACTCACCTTTCGTGAAAATATAGGAATAAGCCATACAGAATTAATTGGTGACAGTAAAGCAATTAACACAGTTGCAAACATTGTAGGTCTAAATGAGACAATTACATCTTTCAGAAATGGTATAGATACTGAGTTAGGTGCTTCTTTTAATGAAGGACAAGAATTATCAGGTGGCCAATGGCAAAAAATTGCCCTTAGTAGATTATTATTTAAGAATTCAGATATTATTATATTGGATGAACCTACATCTGCTATGGACCCTATATCTGAAGCTAAGTTGTTGGAAAAATTTTTAGAAATAACAAATAAAAAAACAGCTATCTTTATTACTCACCGATTAGGGATTTGTACAAAAGTTGATCGTATTTTAGTATTAAAAAATGGAGTTTTAGTAGAAGAAGGAAGCCATACTGAATTAATGAACAAAGGTGGAGAGTATGAGCGATTTTTTTCTTCTCAAGCCCAATGGTATGTATCATAAAACACTCTCTATTCCGAAGTTCTAACCAACATCAAAAGACGGCTGATGGCTACTGGAATTTTTTGATGAATATAGAAGATGGTTAGGATGTTGAGTAGGTCAAGAGTAAAAACTAATCGATAGGGGTAGCGTTTGGATAACGTTCATCTTTATTAACTTTCTGATTTTAAAACATTATATCTAAAACTTTATTCAGAATATATCTAGTTAGGGTCCTACTAACGCAATGTTGGTGGTACCCCTTTCCTTCTCCACTCATTCTTCGTTTATATTCACTTTTACTATTAAATTCCTCAGGTCTTTGAGTGCCTTCTCTCATATCTTCAATCATGAATCCAGCTTGTTATAAAAGTTGGTAATATTCTTTAAGTTCGGTGATATTTAACAACCTTATAATCGATCTAAGCTTCTATTCTTACACCACTATTAAAATAATCGTCTACTATCCAATCAGTTATTGAGGAGGAAGCCACAGCGCATTTGGTTGATGAGGTTAAAACTTTGTTTCAACTTCTTAAATCGTTTACGCATTGAACGAATAACGAATGTAAATTGAAGGAATGTCAGTTTAACTAGAATAACTGGATCGATACTTGGGCGCCCTACCTCTGAATATATATCTTTCACCACATCATAAATTGAAAGAGAAGTCAATGGCTGCCTCAATTTTACGAACCAAATGTTTCGCTGCACCGGTTGATCCAAAGTCATCATTTAATTAGATCTCGCTGAATAGAATCATCAGCTATACTTCTATTTTAAAACAAAAAAGAGTGTAGACAATCTGAGACCGCTTTATAGCGTTTTTTTTGTTGTGCAATTAAGTTAATTCAACTAGATAAAAAGGTTAGTAAAACCTTATCGGACGGTATACAATCTAGTTAGGAATAATAGTAGAATTGGTTCATGATATAACCTCATCGATAGCTATTCTTAATCATATTTTTTGGAGTGATTGTATGCACAAGCTTATTAAGGCTATATTGCCGGTATTATTACTGTTTATGATTCTGCCAATCTACCAGCCAGATGCTGCATCTGCGGAAGAGACGCCGCAATCTGATGGTGTCATCGTCAAGTATAAAGAGAGGAGCGATGAGCCGATCAACGAGTTGATAGAAAAGGTGGAGGTTCCTAAAGGGGAATCAACCGATAACCTGATCGAGGAACTTGAAGAACAGAAGGATGTGGAATATGCAGAACCAAACTATCTTTTCAAGAAGATGGAAAGCCCGAACGATCCAGCCTACATAGACCAGTGGCACCATAAAAAGCTTGGTACGGGTGCAGCGTGGACAAAATCAATGGGATCAAAGGAATTGATCGTGGCGATCATTGACGACGGCATCGATCGCAACCACGAAGATTTAAAAGGGAGGATCGTCAATGCCTATGATACGATACGGAATCGGAAGCATATCGTACCAAAAGGGGCGCATGGAACGCATATCGCTGGCATCATTGCCGGTTCTGCGAACAACGGCATAGGCGGAACGGGTGTTGCCCCGAACGTTAAACTAATGCCGATCAACGTCTTTGATGGGGAGTATGCCGATACGGCCGATATCATTGACGCGATACATTATGCCGTTCAGCAAAAGGCAAACATCATCAATATGAGTTTAGGCGACACAAGTTATTCGGAGTCCTTGAACAAGGCCGTCCAGGAAGCCTATAAAAAAGGCGTACTGATCGTCGCGGCTGCCGGGAATGAAGGGGATATGGGGAAAAATGTACAGCGTGTGTACCCAGCTGCATTCAGCCACGTCATTTCCGTTGCTGCCACTAACTCAAGTGACAAACGTCCCAGTTATTCCAACTACCATTCATCAGTCGATATTGCGGCCCCTGGAGATGACATCCTTTCAACCTTGCCAAATGGTAAATACGGCTGGATGAGCGGAACATCGATGGCGACGCCAATGGTGGCGGGTGTAGCGGCATTGATTTGGTCCCATGAGCCAAAGCTCAACAAAACGGAGGTTGAATACCGTCTCTATGATTCAGCCGTGGACCTAGGTACAAAAGGGAAAGACATTTACTATGGAAACGGGCGGGTCAATGCCAAAAAAGCACTGGAAATGAAGACGCTGACCAAACCGTCCGTGACTGCGATATCCGATAAGGACACCAAGATCAATGGTAAAATCCCGGCTGATTTCAAAACGGGGACCGTCTCCATTTATACCGATAAAAAACAACTCGCCACAGTGAAAATCAACGGCGAAAAAACGTTTACAGCGACCATCGCAAAACAAACAGCCGGCACGACCATCTCTACTAGGCTCATCGATAAATCGGGAAATAAAAGTATACCCGTTTCATTTAAAGTGGCAGATAAAACAGCTCCTGCTAGACCGTCCGTAAATACGGTAGGTGACAATACCGTAAAAGTAACCGGCAAAGCGGAAGCGAGCTCATCCGTCACTGTCAAAACCGGCAGAACGGTTCTAGGCAAAGCAAATTCCAACAGCGCAGGGAATTTCACCGTAACGATGTCAAAAAAACAAAAAGCCGGAAAAGTCCTATCCGTTACAGCAACCGATAAAGCAGGCAATATAAGCTCGATCAAAACCGTGACCGTCGCAGACAAAACAGCACCAAGTAAACCGACGGTCAACACAGTCACGACAAAAACGACAATAGTAACCGGCAAAGCAGAAGCTAACTCCACTGTGTACATCAGAGCATCAAAAAAAGTGATCGGCTCTGCAACAGCAACGACCAAAGGTACATTCTCGGTTAGAATCCCTAAGCAAAAAGCCGGAAAGAACCTATATATTCATGCCAAAGATAAAGCGAAAAACGTAAGCGAATCAAGAAAAGTAACAGTTAAAAAGTGATAGAAAAACAGGAATTAGCCCCCAATAATCTGATTGGGGGCTGTTCTTGTTTCAATTGAAGGGGGGAAACGAAACAGTTTTGGGCAAAAAATAAGCAATAGACAAAACAAGATAAGCAGTCGAGGAAAATGAACGTCATGAAGGTGACGCTGCAGCTTTGCAGAAATTCAATAAATCAGATCTAATCTAAATTGCCATATTCGTGTAAAAAGAAAAATACAAATAAGGTGCTGCCATTACGTAGCACCTCTGCTTTTAAAAATTATAGTAGCCATACAAATTCCATACCATTTATTCTTTCTTTGATTGTAACCAGGCTAAAAAGTCATCCCTGAATACCCTTTTGGACCTTTTTAAACGAATCAAAGGAAAATCGGGATTTCCCATGTATTCATCAGCTGTTCTTTCACTAACATTTAAATAAGCTGCCAAATGCTCTACAGTTAATAATTCCGGCAGTTGTGAAGTCTCATCCGTTTCGTTCGTTATTATTTCTTCCCTTCTTTCATGATTTGCGTAATTTATATGCCCTTCTCCCATGCAAACTGCTACTTTCTTAGAACACTTGGGACACGTCAGTGTATCAATTCTATCTTCCATTACAGAAAAACGAGATACTACGCCAAATAGTGTTGAACAACTTTCACATAAATAAGTATATACACCTTCCACTTTCAAATGTATCACTCCTTAGACTTATCATTTGTTAACAAATTTTATAAGGGGCTAATCTGATATGTGGTAGGCTTAAGCGCTTGGTCTATATTCCCTATATAATATCACGGAGAAATGCTTGAATCATTGGAAGATAAACGGGCTAATCCTTGCTTTAATGTAATGTGCACACATGCAATTAATAATAATCATATTTTCACTCATATTCCAAGGGAATTAAAATCACATTTATGTCCAATTATTAAAACAATGTTACTAATTGTAAAAAGTGTGTTAAAATATATTTTATGTTTAAAAAGACCCTTGTTTTTTTATAAAGTTGTAACAATAAGTACATCGTACTAGAGGCTGATGATGCTTAATAAGGAACGGTAAAAAATCGCATTATCATGATAGTTAAATACTCTAAAAATTTTGCCGTTTATATTATCTACTCAAATTTCTCACATTGAAAACTTAAACTCTACAGAACTTTATCAAGGCTCTAGCTATAGGGTAACATTTGTGACGAAGTAAACGAACTCGATTTTGCTGTTCATTGGAGCAGTTGTTCGAGCTACTTTAAGATGCCTTGAAGTACGAATAAATAAACACTGAAACTAATGAAAAGTTGAGTTACCTATCTCAAATTCGAGATATTTTTCCATTTTTTAGAAAAAACTCTTGTATAAAATACTGAGGATATTTTGAAATCTAAAACAAGATTCATATACAACCATATTCGAGTTTATATAACGGTTGAACAACATATGGTTCTTTTCCAAGCAAAAGATAAAAAAACATTACGATTTTACTTATAGACAAGAGAGGGAGAACCAAAAGATGAGAGTTAAAAAAGCTATTATTCCAGCTGCAGGTCTCGGAACAAGATTTTTACCTGCAACCAAAGCCATTCCAAAAGAGATGTTGCCAATTGTAGATAAGCCTACCATTCAATATGTAGTGGAAGAGGCAATAGCATCTGGAATTGAAGATATCATTATTGTAACTGGAAAAGGAAAGCGGTCTATAGAAGATCATTTTGATTACGCTGTCGAATTGGAACAGAATCTTTTAGAAAAAGGGAAAAATGACTTGCTTGAAAAGGTACAAGCGTCTTCCAAGGTAAATATTCATTATATAAGACAAAAAGAACCACGTGGTCTTGGTCATGCAGTATGGTGTGCTCGTAAATTTATTGGAAATGAACCATTTGCAGTCCTACTAGGAGATGACATTGTCCAGGCTGAAACACCTTGTTTGGAACAACTCATAAATGAGTATGAAAGAACTTCTTCATCTGTAATTGGTGTACAAACAGTACCTGAAAATCAGACACATCGTTATGGAATTGTTGACCCTCTAATGAAAGAAGGTAATTGTTACCAAGTTCTTAACTTTGTAGAAAAGCCTTCTCCAGGTACAGCACCATCTAACTTAGCAATCATGGGACGATATATATTAACACCTGAAATCTTCATGTTATTAGAACAACAAGAGGTTGGAGCTGGTGGAGAAATCCAGTTAACCGATGCAATACAACAATTAAACCAAATTCAAAGTGTTTTCGCTTACGATTTCGAAGGTATAAGATATGATGTCGGAGAGAAATTAGGATTTATTCAAACTACTATAGAATTTGCATTGCAAAATGAAGAGTTAAAGAAAGATCTTCTTGGATATTTAAAAGGCATTTTAGAAAAAGAAGAGCTGTTACAGGTTAACTAATTTAATTTATATTTCTCTGTCCCGCACGGAGACTTTCTAGAGGTATTAGGCTAGTTACTACTGGCTTTTTCTTCGTGTGGGAATTTGAGAAAAATCGTAAAGAGTAAAGTGAAACAGTAACCTTTCATCAAGGAGAGAGCATTTTGGCAATTAAGAATCGTGACGATTATAACATTTATCTAGAATCTGATTTAGTAGCAAGAAAGTTGAAAAAGTGGAAGTACAGCTATAAAGTAATGCATCCAGAACTTTATTTCCAACGTCTACTTAGGAAATCAGAGTATTTAAAGACTAAGAAATTAAACAGTTCATTTTCCATGTGGAGATATAACAGGTCATTGAGAAAACTTAAAAAGGTAGGATCTATGCTAGGAATATCAATACATCCAGTGTCCTTCGGTCCAGGGTTAAAGATACCTCACAGTGGTTCTGTAATTGTTAATAAGAAGGCTCGAATCGGTAAGAATTGTGAAATTCATTCTGGAGTTAACATTGGAGCTCATAAAGGTCAGGTTCCTAAAATCGGAAATAATGTGTACATAGGACCTGGCGCCAAGATATTTGGGGGTATCAAAATCGGCAACAATGTTGCAATTGGTGCTAATTCAGTAGTAACCAAAGACGTACCTGATAATGTCACCGTTGTAGGTATTCCAGCTAAAATAATTTCTAGAAATACAGAAACTCAAGTTTTAAAAGCATATGACAAAGTGAAAAAGAAATACATGAATAAAAAATAAAATTTTTGCTATCTCTTCATATGAGCCAATGTTAATCAAATCAGAAAATTCAATCAACATCAGTGCTTCCCTTTACAATTAGAGCTAATCATACAAAAGATAATAAGTGTATGGCTATGGGGAAAATAAGGAGGAGTAGGAGTATCAAAATGCGTGAGAGAAAAGAAAATGAACTGGCATTTAATAATGTCACCTGGGATGGGGTAAATCTACAAATTACTTTTGCTAAAGAAATTTTAGATAATATAGATACATTTCAACTTCAAATTCAAAGTCGGTATAGTAATAAGAAAAGAATTGTATCTTACAAGCGTAAAGCGTTATTAAAGGAGCACATAATTATAATTCCTTTAAAGGAACTTGAAGGGTTAGACAAGGGACGTTGGGACTTCTTTATTGAAGTTGAAAGCAATAAAGATGTTCGTAAGAAGAGAATAGGCCTATATGCTGCACGTGCAGCATCTGAATTAATACGCTATTTAAAGCCCATTATTAATAATGGAACACAGGCTTTTATTCCTTATCTAACAGAAAAAAATGGTTTATCTATCCACAGCGCTAATATGCTGCAACTGGAAGACATTAGTTATAATGTTATACGTCTTTCTAAACAAGTATTGAGTGTAAAAGAAACAGATACAAAAGTATTCCTCAACTTTTCTGAGACTTTAAATAATAACATAAACGATACGAGACTTGTTATGAAAAGCGGGGACAGTGTTTTTGTTCTTCCCATGAATATAGATACTGATGGAAAAACTCTTATAGTCAGTAAAAAAGACCTTCATTCGGCTTCACGAAAAGGAAAATGGAACTTATATTTACAAATTACCAAAGGCAATATACTAGAACGCTATGGTATAAATGTTCAAGTGAAATACCAAGATGATGAAATGAAGTTTCTTGTAAGAAAACAAGTAAAACAAATGTCCACGATTATTCAACGTATTAAAGGGCAAGTGGATGCAGAAAATCTAAGGGTTGAGGATGGATATATAACATTTGATATATCTTCAAAAGAATTGAAGCATGCAAATAAGGTTGAATTTTATCTAAAGAAAAGACAAGAGCCTGAAATAATAACACTTGATGTAAAAAGGACCGTATCCGGGGGGAAAGAACAAATCATCATTCCGGCTTCACAGTTGAAAGAAAAGATTGCTGTTATAAGCCGTTGGGATTTGTATATGGAACTCTCCCATGATCACGTGAAAGTGAACAGACGGATAGGAAACTACAACGTTATGCCTTTGTCAGAGAAAGATAAGAGTGCAGGGTATTTAATGCTAAATGAAGCCGTAGGTATATCACCATATCTGACAAAAGATAACGAGTTCTCATTATATTTTTGTACTGAAGAACAGTATATGAATTCAAAGTATCCTGCAAAAACAAAACTTCATGAAGTATCTATGAATAAGGAAGGATTACTGCAACTTACTGCCTCTATTCATGTAAAAGAAACAAATGATTTTGTAGTAGACCATGTAACACTAAGGTTACGACAGGATAAGAGCCAGGTAATTGAGGTCCCTTGTGCTAAAGAGGTGTCACAGGACAAGAATAGTAGAAAGGTCAAAGCAGAATTAAATATTAGTCAGTTAGAGTTAGAGCAATTTTATTGGGATTTTTTCATTACAATTACTCTAGGTAATGGTGATAAACGCCATGTACGTCTTAACAATGATAATTATTTAATTAGTAAAAAATTGAAACATGGTATGTTTCGATATACGATAAATACCCCGGATGAATATATGATTTATCCCTATATTACTATGAATGATTGTCTGAGTTTAACCTATCGACAAATAGGTGAATTTGAGTCTTTCAAGCATAAGATTAACGAGTATACGGCCTATTTCTTATACATTCTTTTGGGTTGGTACTTTGCATGGAAGCCAATTTGGCTTATTCATGAAAAATATTCCGAAACGGCTCAAGATAATAGTTTCTATTTCTTCAAATATTGTTATGAAAATCATTATAATAAAAAGATATACTATGTGATTAAAAAGGGTTCAGCTGATGAAAAAAATTTAGTCCCCTATAAAAAGCGCATCGTTTATTTTATGAGTGTCAAACACCTCCTACTGTTACTTGGATCAAAGCTAATTGTATCTTCGGAGACAAAAGGTCACGGGTATGCATGGAGGGTTTCCCAAGGAGCTATCCGGGAATTTTTAAATGAGAAGAAATATGTGTTTTTACAACATGGAGTACTAGGTTTGAAAAGAGTCGATAATACATTTAAAGCAAATTCATCCAACGGTGCAGATCTATTTGTAGTATCCTCTGATTTTGAAAAAGAAATCGTAAAAAGCTATTTTGGATACAATGAAGAAAACGTCATTGTTACAGGCCTGTCAAGATGGGACGCATTAGAGGATAAATCGCTTCAAAATACAAAAAAAGAGATTTTCTTAATGCCTACATGGAGAAATTGGCTTGAAGAGGTAGAGGATGATAAATTTGTTTTATCAGATTATTATCATGAATATAACAGTTTAATACAATCAGAAAAGCTCTCCCAATTATTAAAGGAAAATGATATCACATTAAACTTCTATGTCCATCCAAAATTTATGCCGTACGTTGCAAATTTCACTAGTTCTCATGAGCATATTAATGTTATACAATTTGGCGAGGCAAAAATTAATGATTTAATTATGCGCTCAAGTTTATTGATTACAGATTACTCTAGCGTAGCTTGGGAGACATATTATCAAAAGAAACCCGTTCTCTTCTTTCATTTTGATTTGGATAAGTATATAGAGAATCAGGGTAGCTACATGGATTTAAGAAATGATGTTTTTGGAGAGGTTGCTTACAACTCTTCAGAGTTAGTTGATAAATTAAGAGTTTATATAAACAATGGGTTTAAAGAAAAAGAAGAATTCAGTTCAATTAGAAACAATTATTTTAAACATGTTGATCACGATAACAGCTCAAGGATTTATAAGTATATCAGTGAACGTGAAAAATCACTTGTTAAATCGGATGGAATTCTAAAAGTCTTGAAAAGAAGTTACCTTCTTAAATATGTTTGGAGAAAGTACAAGCAAAATCCAATTGTTGGCCGGATTGGCATGAGCATGTTAAATATATTAAGGTAAAAACTTGAAATGCCGTTAGTTTTAAATTTTAACGGTAAAAATAAAAGCCCCTAGGATTTAAACTAGGGGCTTTTATCTATGGATTAGGTACCGGCTAATCAGCTGCAGTATTTGTTTCTAATGATTTTGAGGGTGAATTAATAAAGGAATTTGAAGAAGCATTCACGTTCTTTCTGAATTCTATAGTTTTCCCATATAGAACTATTGGGGAACCTAATGTATCTACGAAGTCATTATTGTGTATTTCAAATTTAGCAATCACTAATGCCCCTTTTGAGCTTTTATCCTTTCCATTCTTCGTATAGTAATAGTTACCTAGACTATCAATCTGAATTCCTTGTGCACATTCTATGAATTGATTTTCTTTTATAAGAATGTCTTTCCAATTATGTCCTCGCACAGCTGCATATGTCATTTTTTCAAAGGTATTGTCTATAATTTGAATGTTTGTGTATGGTCTATTATGGGACGCTGAATGACTGCCTACGCCAACCCCCCACGGATTCATATTTCTTACGTGCGAATTCCCAAAATAATTATGTTCTAACCTAACGTTTTTAGTTACAGTAAAGTCTACACTCCCAAATCGTCGAAATGCTTTATCAGATATCATCCCATCAATCTGAATGGCTTCTGTGTAATCATCATTACTCGAACGAGATCCCAAAAACTTACTATTTCGTATGAGAACATTTTTATTGCCTGCTAAATCTATTGCATGGCCACCTACTATGTTCTTTAACACGGTATCCCGGATAAGGATATTATGACCATGGGCAAAACCAAACACAGAAGGGGTTCGTAGTTTTATATTCGCTCCTCCAGCGTCCCAAATCCCGCCATCTATAATAATGTTGGAATTTCCATTATACCCATGGTAGGTAGCTTTAAAATCTCCATTCAACAACATAATGTCATTATTTGAGTCAGCTTTTTGCAGAATTGTTTTAGATGGAATTTTAAGCCATGTATTACTATAAATGTGTAATGATTTCTTCAGTGTGTATTTTCCTTTAGGCAATATTACTTTAATAGGTGTATCCGAATCTCTTGCAGTGTTCAATGCTTTTTGAATCTGTTTACTTGCATCACTTCCGTGTGGGATTGATACTGGGATTGTTTTATAGTCTTTTTGCAAAAGCTGCAATATCTCTTCCGTAAAAGGTTTCTGGTTTGTAGATTGCTCGATTGTCTTTCCTGAAGACCTATCCGGGGTGGGAGGTGAAAAAGGATTCCATAATTTGAACAGCACTACGGAGCCTACAATAATAACTAAGATGACTGATATTTTCTTCAATTTTTTCAACCTTCTTCTTTGGGTTTGCTACCGATAATTCCTTGCATCATGCAGTCTTGGAGAGGTATGGTTTATTGCTTTTCTTAACTCTTTGTGACGTTGGCTTCTCGTGAGAGTATACGGTATAGTTTTATTTCCAAATTGGATAGAGTTCTTCGACCATCTTTCCTTCGTTGGTCTATTATAACATCATCCTAGTATTAAACACTTCCTAACTATTACATCTGCTCATACCACTTAATCGCAGTATCCAAACCAGTTAACAGCCAATCCAACATGAGTAATTGCTGTCATATGTATCCCCCTGATAATGAATATACCCTTTTAAGGTGAGGGCAAACGGTACTTTTTTTGTACAAAAAAAAGAAGCAATAGCCAATATTGCTTCTGGTTTACATATATCGACCTCATGAAATTCTTTAAATCTCACCCTCTTCAAGCCTCCTATTATACTCAACTTTACTGAGCAATCCCTTTGCATTACAGGTAAGACAATCTGTATAAATATCGTAGGCACCTGTACCTGCACAAACATGGCATTTAACATGAGTTTCCGGTATATCCTTATGCATGAATGAAAAAACTTTTCCAATATACTGCAGAATAATCATTCCCAAAACTCCTTTTTTTTCTATCATACAACGAAAAAGAGAGAAGGATACAGGAAATACAATAACATTACTTAAAACAAATAAAACCATAACATACTTTACATGGGGTTAAAAAATGTGCTGATGCAAATGCAATAAACTGTTCTACAAATCACTTCTGTTTTCAGAAAAAAGAACATCCATAAAGATGTCCCTTAATGTGTAATTACTTCATATCGCAAAATCCATAGGTAAGCCAAGATTGTATCCCCACAGACACTGCTGCCATTATGTAAATGTTTATATACCCAAACAGATAGCCGATTTGTCCGAAGAGGATGGCACCGAAACCGATTCCAAGATCAAAGAAGGAATAGAAAGTGGCATTGGCCATGCCCTTTCTGTTTCGGGCAGCGTGTTCAAGAGACCACGCTTGAAGAGCCGGTTGGACAGCACCGAATCCAATGCCATAAAAAATAGCTGCCATATACAGAATCATGTTACTTGGCATCCAAGCAAGCAGTAGCATCGCCACTACGATAAAAAGAGTAAATGGAGTGAAGACAGCTTGATGTCCTTTTTGATCATAGATCTTTCCAGCAAACATACGTGTGAAAATAAGAGCTAGAGCGTAAATAAAAAAGTATCCTTGAATACCTGTCAAACCTTTTTCGATTGTATAAAGCGGTAAAAAGGTAGCAGTCCCGCCAAAAGTTACCGTAATGAAAAAAACAAGAACGGACGGAGCAACAGCGCTTTTTTCATAAATGTCAAACCTATTAGTTTTACCTGGGACAGAAGCATGATTTACTTTTTTATATGTAATTGTTGAAGCCATGATCCAAGCTGCAAGAATTAATGCACCGCAAAATAAAAACAAGTGTTGAAAGGTTAAAACATCCGCTAAGAAAAGCCCGAATGAAGGGCCAATAGCCATCGCCAAATTTCCCGATAAAGTGAAGTATCCCATACCCTCACCCCGACGCTTTGCTGGGATAAGATCAGAGGCAATCGTACCTGATGCGGTAGTCGCATATCCCCAGCCAATCCCTTGTACAATCCGCATTGCGCATAGAAGGAAAATACTCATCATAAATCCAAACGAACCAATCGTTACAGCCAAAAGGGCTAGACCGAATAGGAAAACAAAACGTCTCCCTTTTGTTTCCAAGGCCTGTCCAGCAAAAGGGCGGACAATCAGGGCAGAAAATAAAAACATCCCAGCAACTAACCCAATATACCGTTCATTTCCGCCAAGTCTTTTACAAAAAGCGGAAGGGTCGGGGAAGTCATCTGAAAGGATAAAAAAACAAAAAAGTTAGCCAAGAAAATCATAATAAAATCAAGAGTCCAGATTTTATTAACAACTGGAAGTTCTTCTTTTAACAAAGGTACACCCATAACAGCCATTCTCCTTGGTTGATAGTAATTATCATTCTCATTTTACTAAAGTTATAGAGAACAATCTATAAAAATAAAAAACAAAATAACTGATCACTATGAATCTAAGTAATATTAACTAATAGTTAGACTGTAAATTTATTATTGGGGAATCACGGTGAGATTTAATGGACATTAGTGTGAGACTTGGTGGATTTTCAATTCGGCATCTTCGGTCATTCCTTCTATATGTAGTAAAAAGATATTTTATGTACTTGTATTAAAGGATTAGTAATACATTGCTCACAACAGTGGTCATAATTTTAGAACTTTATCTATTTTATTCGCAAGGCTTTCTCCTATACTTTGAAGAACATGGGTATAAATTTGATGAGTTGTAGAAATATCAACATATGTCCCAAACGTTCCTGTATAAGTTTTACATTTTGTTGAAAGAGAAGGGTGGTATAAGAATGTCTTGTAAAATTTAGTGGAGACGAAATGTACAAATATATGATAAAGATATTCTAGTATAAAAATATGTTATCTTGTTTTACCGCTTTATAGTGATACAATTTATATGGTGTAATTTTATAGGGGGAGAAATTGAAGTGATAAATAGAATTTTAAAAATATTATTAATAATAGGACTTGTTGCTACTGGAGGTTTTACCGTTCTTGCTGCTGAGGATACAGCATTACCAGAATTAAGAAACGTATCAATAGTTCAGGACGAAGTACTACCAGGGGAGCGAGTGGACCTTGAAGGAGAGATCTACAATATAGATGTTAATACTAATCCCTATCGTAGATCAGCCCGTCTTAAAAATACGGATAGTTCAGAAGTAATGGATCTAAATTTAAATGTGGGCGAAAATAAATTTAGCGGATCCAAGTATATCTCTGGAGCTATGTCGTGTGGGAAGTGGGAGATTGATTATATATACTTGGAGGATAATACCGGTAATGTTACGATCTTTTATAAGTCTGAGTCTGGCGACGAACTTTCTGATTCCTTCATAATACCCTGTGATAAAGGGGATAGAACACCACCAGAATTAAAAAGCGTTTCGATAATTCAGGATGAGGTACTACCGGGGGATAACGTCAAGGTAGAGGTAGAAGCATCGGATATTGAAACAGGATTATATCCAGTTTATACATCAAATAGTAGTCCAACTCTTAATTTGCGACCTAAGGACCAAATGGATAGAACCTCAATTTATATAATTTTGGATTATAATGCCGATACTGGGAAATACGTGGGGAGTAAAGAGATACCTAGGGATGTGTATAGTGGAGATTGGGAAATTTATGGGGTGTTTTTAAGAGATAATGCTGGTAATGAGAAAACGTTCTATAAATCTAGTGATACAGACAAATTGTCCGATACGTTTAAAGTAAAGCCAGTAATTTCGGGAACAGAGAATATGATGATTAAAAAAGGTACATCGTTTGATCCGTTAGAGGGAGTAAAAGCAGTAAGTACCTTTGAGGGTGATTTTACTAATAAGGTGACATATAAGGGAAGTGTAAACCTAAATCAAGAAGGAATTTATATCATTAAATATGAAGCAACAGGAAATAATAGTTCGACTGTCTACAAAGACTATAGAGTAGTATTTGTTGCGGATAATGTAGATACACATACTGTTGGGAAAACAGAACCGGTCTATTTTAACTCTAGAATTGTAGCAACGAATCCAGAACAATCAAACTTGTATAATAAAATCATAGTTACTAAAGATGGAAGAGAGATTAATCCAACGCCAAGAACAAATGATCTGTTTGAAATAGCAGAGGACGGGCATTATAAAGTAGGTTATAATGGAGAAATTGTCTACCGTGATTATGGAGAATTTGTACTTGATAAAACAGCGCCGGAAATAAGTTTCCAATACAATAGAACAACAACAGATGTTAGTATAGTTATTTCTGATGCGAACAACGTTGTAACGAGATGGTTAACTGGAGAGAGGACAGTTTCAGACTTTGCGAATGCTGGAACAAAATTTACCAATACATTTAAGGCAATTAAAAACGGAAAATATACTATTTATGCTAAAGATCAAGCTGGCAACGAAAGTATTAAACTGATTGATCTGGATGAAGTTATATCCAGTATTGTAACACAAGTTGAATTAACAACAGATAAAGAAAGCGGACAAAAGGTGGGAACACCAATCACAATTACAGCAACATCAGAAGGAAGTAAAGAACCTGAATACCGTTTCTTTATAAGAGATGAAGAAAAGGGAACCCTTAATACATTACAAGAGTATGGGGAGAGTAATGTAGTTACATGGATACCTACGAAGCCTGGTACTTATACAATAATTGTTCATACAAAAGACAAGAGTAAGTCTGGTGCCAATTTCTACTATGAAGCACGGACACATATGGTATATAATGTAGATTCTGCAAAAGTTACGAGTGTTAACGTGAATGCGGATAAGCCAGCTCCTCAAGTATCAGGAACTCCAATTACATTGAAGGCAACATCAGAAGGAAGTACAGAACCAGAGTATCGTTACTTTATCCGAGATGAAAAGGGAAACTTGACTACATTACAAGAGTATGGGGAGAGTAATACAGCTACATGGACGCCTGCGAATACTGGTACTTATACAATAATTGTTCATGCAAAAGACAAGAGTAAGTCTGGAGCCAATTTCTACTATGAAGCTCGGAAAGATATGGTATATAATGTCTATTCTGTAAATCCCGGGAAAGTTACGAGTGTTAACGTGAATGCTGAAAAGCCGGCTCCTCAAGTATCGGGTACTCCAATTACATTGAAGGCAACATCAGAAGGAAGTACAGAACCAGAGTATCGTTACTTTATCCGAGATGAAAAGGGAAACTTGACTACGTTACAAGAGTATGGGGAGAGTAATGTAGCTACATGGACACCTACGAAACCTGGTACTTATACAATAATTGTTCATGCAAAAGACAAGAGTAAGTCTAGCGCCAATTACTACTTTGAAGCACGAACAGAGACGAGTTATAAAATACAATAACTAACAACTAACCCTATCATTTATGGTTTTGACCATATGATAGGGCTATTTTTTTATTTCTTTTAATTTAGAATGGTGATGGTGTGAAAATGAAGTTTATCCTCATGTACATATTCGTTACGATTTCCTGTTGTCTTGAAAAATTCCGAAGGTCTAAAAGCTAAATCCCTCTAATTTTACATGTTCAAAATCCTCTTTGGAATACAGAACACACAACTGATACGCATTGATTGAGTCTGATTTTACTTTTAGTAAACTTGTCTTTGTTGCCTGATTTAGGAATTATGGGGTTTAGTAAGATATATAGAATCCCTCGTTCCTAATGCCATGTAGATTCTAGAATGACCATAGGCATTTGCCCTGTCACCCCTTCAAAAAACCTATAAAATGATCTAATTCCTCTTTGATATGCATGATTGAAAAATACTCTTCCCATATGGTTTAGATTTTTAAAAAAATGCCTAAACTAGACTTTCTTGCCACACCCAGACCAACATTGATTCTTTGTTTTTCCTCCTCTACTAACTAACTAGTATGCCTAATCCTCCTTGTAGTGTCGTTCTCTCGTTATACGAGATCTAAGTCCCAACCAGCCTAAAACATGTTACAAATAGGGGGCGAACTCTTTAGTGGACGGAATCAAGACCCACTGGTGCAGGAATTCTACCCCGACTATTGTTATTATTAAATATCGATATAAAAAATCGTTAACCAAAATAATTTCTGGCTGACCATATAATACGAAGGGTGCTTTAGTATAACAAAAAGACCAAGACCATTTTTTGTGATCTTTTTCTCTTTTTGAAAAAACATCAATAAATTTTTCAAAGCCTATATAAAGATTAGGTGTCTTTAAGTATGGATTAACATATATAAGGACACCAGTTGGTTATCAGCGGCACGATAGTATTGAAATTATTGTAAACCCTAATTCCCTATTTATTAATCTATAAATAGAAGGTTTGTTCTTATTTATCTATTGACGATGAATATTAAAACTTTAAAAAGGTAGTTAATGAGCGGTTTTTCACACTTTAACAACCGATACGATTTACCAGCTTTATATCTCACACTTTCTTCTTAATAAGTATCAAACCGTGTTACCGTTGGAGTCAACCCAACCAGTATTTGTAGAGTTTCTCCAAAGCGGCTTGTTTAAATCTGTATCGAATATATTTCTTCCCGCATAGTTACCAGTTGTTGGTCTAGATGCTGCTGTAGTTGTACTGCTTCCCATCGTATAAATTCGTCCACTACTATCTCGATGTTTAAACAGTACTACACCATCTACCATTTCTGCCCACATAAATGCTCCTGAAGCAGTACCAGCCCAAGTTGGTGAAGGAATTGCACCATACGCATTTACCTTTAAAGCTGTTCCTATAGGTCCGTTAAAGTGGTGTCTAACGTTGGCGTTGTAATCGAGCCATAAAGGAGTACCGTTTGCAGATGATACAAATCTTAAGTCCGTCTCCGTTTGGGTAAAGTCGCAAACGATATCATAACTTTTTCCTGCACTAGTAGCCATTTTAAACCTTCTAAGTTGATTAGGATATTCTGCTTGATTTGAACCAGAACTACCGCCGATGATATTAATAATTCCTTTTTCATTACATCTGGTTATATCGTTTGTTAATTGCATATCATAACAACCAATAAATGTAATGCCTTTACTGTTGGTGGTAGTAGATATTGCACGATTACTTCTAGCCATCTTAACGCCAACGACTGTCAATGCTCCAATATAGTCAACGTTGAAAATTTTACTATTTGGATGTATTCCTGAATTACTTCCAGCAACTGTACCCCCAATAAAAGTGTAAGTTCCTTTATCGTTTCCAACACTATTCGTTGAGCCTATATTAATTATTGCTTCAGAACTTGGATTAGATGGTACGTGTTCTGTGTATAAATCAGTGAAATTAACAACGTTTCCAGATCCTATATCTAACCCTTTAACTGTGCTTTCAACTAGGCAGGAAATAAAGTCTACACCCAAAGCAACATCGCTATCAATAGAAATGGGGATAGACTCCGGTTTACTAAATGACTGACCAAAATAACAGCGATAGAAAGATGTACTTGTGCTTATCGAAGGGGCCATTTTCAAACAAAAATCCCTTGCTCTCATTGAACTTACTTTTTCGAACTCTGTTTTCATAGCACCAGAAATTTTTATATTTATCCCGAAGTCGATAATTTGTAAATTTTCCAGCTTCCCATTTACAATTTTATCTAATTTCAGACCTATATTAGAATTTACAGAACCACCAATATATAAATTTTTAATATTAACTGCACCAAAGTAGCCTTCTAACAAATCACTTTGACTAAGGGTAATAAAATCCGAGTTTGGTTTTTCTGGAATATGTGAAAAGTAAGCTCCCTTATCTGTGCCTAAACGAGTGTTTCCGTTCCAAACATTTTCTCCATACCCGACTATAGAAACTCCACGTTTTAAAGAAACCGTTCCTTTGAAAAAATAACTACCTGAAGGAAATTCTATGCTCCCTCCACCTTTTGAAAACACATAGTCAATTAACTCTTGCAATAAAGGAGTACTATCAAACGAGCTTTCATTTAATTTACCTCCATGTGAAAGAATATTTAAATTTAGATTCGCCATAAACTCCATTCACCACCTTGATTAAAATATATTACACATAGCATCTTTCCATGCAGATGATGTTGCATCATAACATATTGTTTTTTAGTGGTTAATAATAAGCTTGTTGCCTGTAACATACTATTACCAATTTTGTTACAGAAAATTTTGGTGCCAATAGTTGGTCATGGCGCTTAGAGAAGGGGCTGCGCGCTGATCGTGATGATTTGGAAACACTAAGTTTCATAAATCAGGACTTGGGGGATTCAACAGAGGATTTGCTGGAAGGTAAGAAATTTGAAGCGGTCATACAAGATGATTCCGATCTGGATAATTTTCGAAAAATTCGCTGATTAACAATCATATCAATCACTTAGCTTAGAAAAGACGAAACAAAAAGTTAGAAAATATCATGACAAAGTTACAAAAAGATTGCCTAATAAAAGATTCTAATCATTTCATCAAACCCAGTTTCAAATAGTAATACGTAGAATAGTATATGTTTGAATTATTTGGATTATATTCAGGCTTCCAAGAAGGTCGTCAAAACGATGGCCTTATTAGAATAGCAAAGAAGAGATAGAAAAGAGGCCAAAGAAAAAGAATATGAGATTGGCTGATATACTGACTAATGATAACGTCCAACCCAATGTCAAAGGCATTATCTATGGTTCGAGGGGATGCAGGAATATTTTAATTTGAAACAGTATATTTAGTATAAAAAGGTGGTTAGTCCCGCCTTTCCATTTTTTATGATATTAAGCTTTGCACCTTAAGCACTAATAAGAAAAGCGATATCAAAGATTCTAAATCTTTAAAGACCTATCTGAAATAAATTCACGCATTTCCTCTTTCGATATTCCTGATCCAATAACATCCTGCATGATTTTCATCCACTCTTCATCCATACTCTTGTCTTCTTGTTCATACAGTAGGGCATCAACCTTTATACAAAGGGTTCTGGAGATTTTTTCCAAAACTAAAATAGTAGGGTTTGTTTGAAGGTTTCTTTCCAGTGAGCTTATGTAGGATTTGGCAACGCCTGATTTTGTGGATAGTTCACTAATTGACATTTTTCTTTCAACCCTAAGTGACTTTACTCGGTAACCTATCATATTGACCACACCTAACATTAAAATGATAATTATAATTGTTTTTAACACTAATACTTTCAGTTTACACATTTTCCTTTCATTTTTAATGATAACTAGGCACTAAAATACCCGGCGTAATTATATGTATAAACGGATTTTCCTGTTTAGGTAGGCATTTAGTTAGGTTAGTTTCTAGAAACTATTATAAATACATCAATGACCTAGCGAAAATTCGAAATGGGTATTTAATTAGGAATATTGAATTTTAAGTCGAAAAAATTTATATGTGATTAGTAAAGTATTAAATATTAGAAATTATTTCCTTTGTATTACCATTTTCTTTTTTGTAAAATTAATTGGGTATTTGAAAAGTATTCTTTCATTGTAAGTTTCATGTAAATTTTCATGGAAATACATAAATATAGGTAATATTATGGTATAATGCAATAGGTCATTTTTAACATATCAGGAGGATAAAATGGAAGAAACTATTAGTATTAAAGATATTTTTCGAACCTTAATGAAACGTTGGAAGTTAATAACGCTACTGACATTAATCGCCGCGTTGATTAGTGGTGCAATATCTTATTTTTTATTAACACCTGTTTACCAATCATCTACACAGATTTTAGTTAATCAGAAACAAGCGTCGAAGTACCAACTTAATTCTACTCAAATACAATCTAATATTGCCATGATTAATACGTACAGTGTGATCATAAAAAGCCCTGCTATATTAGAGAAGGTCATTGATGATCTTGAACTAGAACAAAGCGTGGATCAACTTAGTCAAAAAATTACGATTAACAGCCAAGAAAATTCTCAAGTCTTCTCTTTAACGGTTCAAGATAGTAATCCATCAAAGGCTGTCGAAATTGCAAACGCAGTGTCTGGAACATTCCAAAAGGAAATCAAAGATATTATGAATGTCGACAATGTTAGCATACTTGCGAAGGCAGAAGTAAAGGAAAATCCTGTCCCTACAGAACCATCTCCATTATTGAATATTGCTATTGCGGTGGTAGTTGGGGTGATGGCTGGAATAGGCTTGGCATTCCTACTAGAGTACATGGATAATACGATTAGAGACGAGAAGGATATTGAGAAACTCCTTGATTTACCATTACTTGGATCTATTCAAAAAATATCGCAACATAAATAGAGAACCATTCAGTGACATTAAGAGAGGAAGTGGGATTTTGAGAAGTAAAGATGAAAAACAAGTGAATTTAATTGCACAGACTAATCCTAAATCGCCTATTACTGAACAATATCGATTAATTAGGACAAACATACAATTCTCTTCAGTAGATAAAGAAATCAAAACCATTGTGGTTACTTCCGCGGAGCCTAATGATGGGAAATCGACTACAGCTGCCAACCTAGCGATTGTGCTAGCTCAAGATGAGAAAAAAGTATTACTAGTGGATGCAGACTTAAGGAAACCATCGGTTCATTATGCTTTTAACCTTAGTAATATACATGGACTTACGAGCGTATTAACAAAGAAAATGGACTTGAGAAAAACTATCTTGAATTCAAATGTTTCAAATTTAGGCATTCTAACAAGTGGACCGATACCGCCTAACCCTTCGGAATTATTAAATTCCAAAGCGATAGAATCAGCCATTGATGAACTAAAAGGAATGTATGATTATATCATTTTTGATACACCGCCAGTTGTGGTAGTGCCGGATTCCCAGATTGTTGCCAATAAATGTGATGGTGTGATCATGGTAGTGGCTAGCGGCAAGACAAACAAACAAAGTGCAGTGAAAGCGAAGGAGCTTTTAGTGAAAGCTAATACATCCTTGCTTGGAGTCGTTTTAAATGGCGTTGAAACGGATAACAGCAATTATTATTACTATCAATCTTAACGAAATAAAACAATTTTCGACAAAATAACACCCTGTTTAATGGTAGTTTTATATGCTACTATTAATCGGGGTAATAATTCCTATTTTATATATATTAAGTCTTTTTACCTATTTGTTTCACAAAGGAAGTGTATGAAATTTGATTGACATGCATTGTCACATTCTCCCAGGTGTTGATGATGGATCTGAGGACATGAAGGAAAGCTTGAATATGGCAAGAAAAGCGGTAGAAGCAGGAATCACCCATTTATTTGCCACGCCCCATCACTTAAATGAGAAATATGTAAATGTTAAAAGTGACATCATTGACCGTGCAATGAGGTTAAATGAGAGTTTAAAACAAAACAATATTCCTCTTACCATTCATCTCGGACAAGAAGTAAGAATACACCGAGACATATTTACTTCACTTGAAAAGGAAGAAATCCTAACGTTAGACGATAATGGTACGTATTTACTATTAGAGCTCCCGTCTGGAAGGGTTCCAGCATATACACAAGAAGTGATATATGAGTTGCTGCTTAAAGGAATAACACCAATTATCGTACACCCGGAAAGAAATAAGGAATTGATAGCGAATCATAAACTATTATTTGAATTGGTCCAGGAGGGCGCGTTAACTCAAATTACCTCTGGCAGTATCATTGGGAACTTCGGAAAAGGCATTCAATCATTTTCAAAAAAGATAATGGAACATAATCTTGCTCATTTTATTGCAACAGATGCCCATAATATTGGCTCGAGAGGATTCACGTTACATCAGGCCTATGAAACAATTACAAAAGCATATGGGGTAGATCGTACATTTCATTTCAAAGAAAATGCTGAACAGCTAATAAAGGGACAAAGTCCTTATATTGAAAAACCAGTTCCATTCAAAAAGAAAATCTTAGGAATCTTTTAGAATTAAAGATTATCAGGAAGCGCTTTCATTATTATAAGAAATATTCGTTAATGTGTAAAGTTTTTTGGGGGTCATTTGAAATATAGATTCGTTTGAAAAGGTTTGATGATTATCCGAAATCTATAAAGAAAGCACTTAGATACATACAACGAGACGCTTCCTGGGTCTTATTAAATCAATTAGAAACGAGCCTCACAAAGTCTATCATGAAAAGAAAAGAAGCTCTACAAAACAAGGAAAATGAAATATGAGATTCATTTAAAATATTAATCAATACAAGGTTATGTATTGGAATGAAATTCGTATCTGTTTACAATGAAAAGTAAAGGCCTAGAACATTAGAGGATACTGCTTTTTCCTGAATTTAAAAGGGAGTATCCATAATAATTTATTAAAGGGGGAAATTTGGTTGGCCTACCGAAATCGACTAACACTACTGGCGCTATTGGATTCCTTAATTGTATTATCGGCCATTTATGTAAGTTATTTAGTCCTACATCCATATTTAGAAATATTTAAGCTAACAGCACTCTTAGTCAGCTCAGTCTCTCTATTAATTAGCCATCATATTTTTGCTTCTATTTATAAGCTGTATAAAAAGGCCTGGGAGTATGCAAGTATTGGAGAGTTAATATCGATAGTAAAAGCCGTGACCTTTTCAGTTATCAGTGTAGTTATCATTCAAATTTTGGTTTTTCAAGATGTGTATGTAAGAGCATTGGCATTAACTTGGATGATGCATGTCATCCTTATTGGTGGTTCTCGTTTTTCGTGGAGAATGCTGCGTGACCGCTTAGTAAATAAACAAATGGAAATAAAAAATACATTGGTTATTGGGGCGGGATCGGCAGGAACCATGGTTGTTCGTCAACTTCTTAATAATCATGATACTGCACTTAAACCTGTAGCTTTCATTGATGATGACCCGAAAAAAGACAAATTAGACATTTTAGGAATTCCCGTTGTTGGCAACTCTAAACATATTCCTGAAATGGTTGAAAAATATCATATTGATAATATTGTCATTGCGATTCCTTCATTAAGTAAAAAAGAATTAAAGGTCATCTTTGATGAATGTGTGAAAACAAATGCAAAAACACAGATCATGCCGATGATTGAAGATATTATGTTAGGTAAAGTAGCGGTTAATCAGTTTAAAGAAGTGGAAGTAGAAGATTTATTAGGAAGAGAGCCCATTGAGTTAGATATTAATAGTATATCTAAATACGTAACCGGTAAAACCATATTAGTAACTGGGGCTGGGGGATCTATTGGTTCCGAGATTTGTCGTCAAATATGCAGATTCTCTCCTGGAACACTTATTCTACTAGGGCATGGAGAAAATAGTATCTATCAAATTGATATGGAACTGAAAAAGTTATATGCAGATCATATCGAGATCATACCTGTTATTGCAGATATTCAGGACAGAGAAAGAATTTTTGAAGTGATGGACACCCACCGACCTGATGTTGTTTACCATGCGGCTGCACACAAACATGTTCCACTAATGGAATACAATCCACGCGAAGCAGTTAAGAATAACGTTTTTGGTACAAAGAATGTTTCAGAAGCAGCAGATACTTTTGGTGTAGGTGCGTTTGTGATGATTTCATCTGATAAAGCCGTTAACCCAACAAACGTTATGGGATCGACAAAGCGGATTGCTGAAATGATCATACAGCAGTTAGCTAAAAATAGCACAACAAAATTTGTTGCCGTTCGTTTTGGGAATGTTTTAGGCAGCCGAGGGAGTGTCATTCCTTTATTTAAAAAACAAATCCAAGCAGGTGGACCTGTAACTGTAACCCATCCAGATATGACCAGATATTTTATGACTATACCCGAAGCATCTCGGTTAGTTATTCAGGCAAGTTCTCTAGCACGAGGTGGAGAGATCTTCGTTCTCGATATGGGCGAACCTGTTAAAATTGTAGAATTAGCGACAAATCTTATTCAGTTATCAGGTTATTCAATTGAGGATATTGAAATTAAATATTCAGGAATAAGACCTGGTGAGAAAATGTATGAAGAACTATTAGGGGAGAAAGAGGTTCATAGTGAAGCAGTGTTCCCTAAGATCTTTATTGGGAAAGCAGTCTTGGAACAGGAAGAGGAAATACAGTATCTTTTAAGCTCACATAATACTCTATCATCAATAGAACTTAAAGAATTTGTTATAAATTTAGCTAATAGGAGAAAGAACAAAACTTTCTCAGTGGTGAAATAGTATAAGGAGGAATATGCTTGAAGAAAGTCAGAAAAGTAATAATTCCTGCAGCCGGCTTGGGTACTCGTTTTTTTTCAGCAACAAAAGCTATGCCAAAAGAGATGCTATGAATCGTTGATAAACCAACGATTCAGTACATAGAGGAGGAAGCTGGTGCAGGAGGAGAAATTCAGTTAACGGATGCGATACAAAAGTTAAACCAAATACAACAAGTGTTTGCTTGTAATTTTGAAGGGAAACGATATGATGTTGGGGAGAAGTTAGGGTTTGTGAAAACGACGATAGAGTTTGAACTTCAGAATGAAGAAATCAAGGATGATTTAGTAGAGTTTTTAGAACAAACGGTTAAAAATATTTCTTCAGAAAAGATAAATGCATAGGAATATTCACGTTTTTCGTAAAATACGATTCATATAGTTTTATCCAAGGAAGATTTAACAGGTGAAACACATCAAGGGATATCTCTACACCCATCCTCCTCTTTAACCCTATTTTAATAGTGGCTAGATGGAAAAAGAACTTGTTTAAAAATAACTACATATAAAGTGACTTATTGTAGGAAGGAAGTTTTAGAATATGAGAGATAGATTATTCCTCTCATCACCACATATGAGTGATGAAGGTTATGAAATGGAATATGTTAAGGAAGCTTTTGATACGAACTGGATTGCTCCTCTCGGGGAAAACGTGAATCAATTTGAAAAAGAACTGGCAGCTAAGGTAGGGAGTGAAGCTGCTGCAGCTTTATCTTCGGGAACAGCGGCGATTCATTTGGCTCTTAAAGCAGTGGGAGTTGGGGAAGGGGATATTGTATTTTGTCCGACACTGACATTCTCAGCAACAGCTAACCCGATAATCTATCAAAATGCTATTCCTGTTTTTATAGATAGTGATTACGAGAGTTGGAATATGTGCCCTAAAGCTTTGGAAGATGCCTTTGAGAAATACCCTGAAGTAAAAGCTGTAATTATAGTTCATCTTTACGGACTTTCTGCAGATATGGATAAGATAATGGAGATTTGCAATAAGCATAAGGTAGCAGTAATAGAAGATGCTGCTGAAAGCTTAGGTACTTATTATAAAGGAAGACATACTGGAACCTTTGGTGATTATGGGATTTTCTCTTTTAATGGGAATAAGATTATCACTACTTCAGGCGGTGGGATGCTAGTTTCTAATAATGAGGAGCGTATTGCTAAGACAAGATTTTGGGCCACTCAAAGTAGGGACCAAGCAAGGCACTATCAGCATAGTGAATTAGGATTTAATTACCGGATGAGCAATGTAGTTGCTGGGATTGGTAGAGGGCAGCTAAAGGTATTAGATCAAAGAGTTGAGAAGAAAAACCATATCTTAGAATTTTATAAAAGAGAACTTAGTGAACTTGACGGTGTAGAGTTCATGCCTAGTAATGAGTGGGATAAACCGAATTATTGGTTAAGTTCTATGACTTTGAATGGTAAGGTTAGACCGATAGATGTTATGGAAGCTCTTGAAAAAGAAAATATAGAGTCAAGACCTGTTTGGAAGCCAATGCATCTTCAGCCATTTTTTGAGAAGTATGACTTCGTGGGTACAAATGTATCGGAGAAATTGTTTGAGAATGGTATTTGCTTGCCTTCTGATACGAAGTTAACGGATGAGGATTTGGAGAGAGTTGTTGAAATTATTAAAGGGTTGTGGGAAAGGTAATGAAACCTTCTAAGGGTGGTATTTATAGAAGATTTATAAAAAGACCGATGGATTTCATACTATCTTTGTTAGCTATTGTAATCCTTAGTCCTATCCTTCTGGTTGTTGCTTTGCTTGTAAGAGTAAAGCTGGGTAGCCCAGTGTTGTTTAAACAAAAAAGGCCAGGACTTAATGAGGAAGTTTTTCTGATGTATAAATTTAGAACCATGACCGATGAAAGAGATGAACATGGAGAGCTGCTTCCTGATAGTGTTAGGTTGACGAGGTTTGGAAAGTTACTCCGCTCTACGTCCCTCGATGAACTTCCGGAACTTTTTAATATTCTTAGAGGAGATATGTCGATTGTGGGCCCTAGGCCCTTGCTGGTTCAGTATCTCCCAATCTACAATGGGCATCAAAAGCGTCGGCATGAGGTTAGACCTGGATTGTCTGGTTTGGCTCAGGTGAACGGTAGAAATGCTATTAGTTGGGAAAAAAAATTTAATCTTGATGTGGAGTATGTAGATAATGTAACCTTCACTGGGGACTGGAAGATTATTTTTCTAACTATTAAAAAGGTATTTGTCAGGGAAGATATAAATTCAGAAGCTGCTGCTACGATGGAACCCTTCATGGGAACTAATCATAAGGAAAGAATGAAAATATGAAAAACAAACTTCTAATAATTGGAGCCAGTGGACATGGGAAGGTTGTTGCTGATATCGCATTGAAAATGAAAAAATGGCAAAGCATTGCCTTTTTAGACGATAACGAAAAGATTAATTCATCATTAGGGATGGATGTTATTGGGAAAACAAGAGAAGCCTTTAGACGTATTAATGAATACGAAATTTTTGTAGGTATAGGTAATAATTCTATACGAGCAAAAATTCAGGAGAAGCTTGAAGTTGCAGGTGCAAGGATTCCCACTTTGGTCCATCCTAGTGCTGTTATTGGAAAACAAGTTGAGTTGAAATCTGGAACAGTCGTCACGGCTGGAGTAGTGATTAACAGCTGTACTAGAATAGGAAAAGGTTGCATTATCAATACTGGAGCAACCATAGATCATGACAATTTGATTGAAGATTATGTTCATATATCACCAGGTGCGCATTTAGCTGGTACGGTTAGAGTTGGGCATTGCTCGTGGTTAGGTATTGGCAGCATAGTAAGTAATAATGTAAACATTACTAGCGGGTGTAAAGTCGGAGCTGGTGCTGTAGTTATTAATGATATAACTGAACCTGGTACTTATGTAGGGGTACCGGTGAGGAGAGTTTAAATTTTGAATGTATTATTTTTAACACTATTAGATTTTTCAACAATTGAAGAAAGTGGTATTTACACTGATTTATTACGAGAATTTGTTAAAAATCACCATAATGTTTATGTTATTTCTCCCACAGAAAAGAGGAAACAAAAAACAACTAGGTTGATTGAGAAGGGAAATTATAAATTACTTAAATTGCAGATAGGTAACATTCAAAAAACTAATAAGATTGAAAAAGGCATATCAACTCTTACTTTGGAATCAAATTTTTTAAGGGGGATTAAAAATTATTTTTCAGATGTTAAATTTGATTTAGTAATTTATTCAACCCCGCCAATAACACTCCAAAAAGCTGTTGAATATGTAAAAATGAGAGATAATGCAAAAGCTTATCTATTGTTAAAAGACATTTTCCCGCAAAATGCAGTAGATCTTGGCATGATAAAGAAAACAGGGATTATAGGTTTTTTATACAGTTATTTCCGATATAAAGAAAAGAGATTATATAAGATATCTGATTATATTGGTTGTATGTCTCAAGCAAATGTTGATTTTTTATTGAAATACAATCCTGAAATACCCGCAAATATTGTTGAAATATGTCCTAATAGCATAGAGCCAATTAATATAAAAAAAGATGAGAAATTAAAAGTTGAGATAAAAAAGAAATATAGCATACCTCTGGGTAAGACCATTTTTATCTATGGTGGAAATATTGGGAAACCACAGGGGATTGACTTTTTAATTGAGTGTTTGGCGGCTAACAAAGCTAATGACAATGTTTATTTTGTTATAGTTGGTTCGGGTACAGAGTATAATAAGCTTAAAACTTTTTTTGACAATGAAAAACCGACTAATGCCCTTTTATTTTCTCAGTTACCTAAAGAGGAATATGAAGTTCTAGCTAATTCGTGCGATGTTGGATTAATTTTTCTGGATAATCGATTTACAATACCAAATTTCCCTTCTAGACTTCTTTCTTATATGCAGGCTTCAATGCCTGTCTTAGCAGCGACTGATGTACACACTGATATTGGAGAAATTGTTGAACAAGGTGAATTTGGATTTTGGTGTGAGAGTAGTAATGTTGAGCAATTCAATAAAAAAATACACCAGTTATGTGATAATGAATTAAGAATACAGATGGGTTTAAACGCTAGAAGGTACTTAGAAGATAATTATACAGCCAAGCACTCTTATGAAATAATAATGAAACACATTAAATAACATGAAAAGAGGTAAATGTATGTTTAAGGATAAAACTTTATTAATAACAGGTGGTACTGGTTCATTTGGAAATGCAGTTATGGAGAGGTTCTTGGATAGTGATATTAAAGAAATTCGAATCTTTTCGCGGGACGAAAAAAAGCAAGATGATATGCGAAAGTTATATAGAAATGAAAAGTTGAAGTTTTATATTGGTGACGTTAGAGACCTTGCAAGTGTTAAAAATGCAATGCACGGAGTAGATTATGTTTTTCATGCTGCTGCTCTTAAACAAGTTCCTTCTTGTGAATTTTTCCCACTAGAAGCTGTAAAAACTAATATTTTAGGGACGGATAATGTTTTAACAGCAGCTATTGATTATGAAGTCAAAAAGGTAATTTGTCTTTCGACTGATAAAGCAGCCTATCCAATTAATGCCATGGGTATCTCAAAAGCCATGATGGAAAAAGTTTTTGTTGCTAAAGCAAAAACTGTCGATCCAGAAAGAACACTTATTTGTGGAACTAGGTATGGTAATGTAATGGCCTCACGTGGATCTGTCATACCATTATTCATAGAACAAATCAAAAGTGGTCAGCCTCTAACCATTACTGACCCTAATATGACAAGGTATCTCATGAGTCTGGAAGAAGCAGTCGAGCTAGTGATATTTGCCTTCCAAAATGCAGTTGCAGGGGACATTATGGTTCAAAAAGCACCTGCAAGTTATATTGGAGATTTAGCTCAAGCTATTAAAGAATTATTTAAGGCAGATAATGAGATTAAGGTTATCGGTACAAGACATGGAGAAAAATTATATGAAACCCTGCTTACGAGAGAAGAATATGTAGTTGCAGAGGATTTAGGTGGTTTCTTCCGGGTTTCAGCAGATAAAAGAGATTTAAATTATGATAAATATTTTGCCGAAGGAGATAAAAAGTTATCTACTGAAGTAGAATATAACTCTCATAATACGCAAATCTTAAGTATAGAACAGATTAAAGAAAAACTACTTGAATTAGAGTATGTTCAAAATGAACTTAAGGATATGAAGGTACTTTCTTCAAAATAAGAAAACTTGAAGCAATTATTTCGCCTTATCCGTGTTCAGGCATTAGCGTCATTTATTATATTTTCTTTTTACGTATTTTGAAAGGTTGGTTTATAAAGTGAAAATACTCGTTACAGGAGCAAATGGATTCGTAGGGAAAAATTTAATTGCAGAATTAAAAAATAAAGGCTTTGAAGATATTCTTAAGGTTACGAGAGAAACTGAACCGTCATTATTGAATACTTATACAAAAGAATGCGATTTTGTTTTTCATTTGGCGGGAGTAAACCGTCCTGACGATGAAAAAGAATTTATGCTAGGCAATTTCCATTTTACGCTTGAATTACTAGAGCTATTAAAAAAACATAATAATAAATCACCTGTGCTCATTACTTCGTCGATACAGGCTGAAAAAGAAAATCCATATGGCAGAAGCAAAAAAGCCGGTGAGGATGTCCTGTTTGAATATGGTCATCAAACAGGAGCGGAGGTATTTGTATACAGACTCCCTAATTTATTTGGAAAGTGGAGTAAACCTAACTACAACACGGTTGTAGCAACATTTTGTTATAATATCGCTAGAAATATAGATATTCAAATTAACAATGATGATGCCGATTTAACGCTCTGTTATATTGATGATATTCTAGAAGAGTTTTTAAACGCTTTAGAAGGCAATCCGACTAAAAAGAATCAATATTGCTTTGTGAAAACAACACATACTATTAAATTAGGGGATTTAGCTGAACGTATAAAAAGTTTTAAAGAAAGTAGAGTAGAGTTAAGCATTCCTAATATGGAAGACGCCTTAACGAAAAAGCTTTACAGTACATATTTAAGCTTTTTACCGGAAGACAACTTTTCCTATGATTTAAAAATGAATTGTGATCACAGAGGTTCTTTTACAGAGTTTATTAGAACTCCTGAAAGAGGACAAGTGTCAGTAAATGTATCAAAACCTGGCATTACTAAAGGAAACCACTGGCATCATACTAAAAATGAAAAATTTTTAGTAGTAAGTGGAGAAGGACTTATTAGATTTAGAAAGATAGATTCAGATGAAATTATTGAATATAGAGTTAGCGGCGAAAAGTTACAAGTTGTAGATATACCTACTGGATATACACATTCCATTGTAAATGTAGGAGAAAGCGATCTTGTAACAGTTATGTGGGTTAATGAATGTTTTGATCCTGAAAAACCAGATACTTACTTCTTGGAGGTATAATTAATGAAGAAATTAAAAGTAATGACAGTCGTTGGGACTAGGCCTGAGATTATAAGATTATCTGCTGTTATTAATAAATTAGAAGAGTCAGATGCTGTAGAACATATACTTGTTCATACGGGTCAAAATTATGATTATGAATTAAATGAAGTGTTTTTTAATGATTTTAAACTAAAAAAACCTAATTATTTCCTTGATGCTGCAAACGGAACTGCAGTAGAAACTATCGGGAATATTTTGATTAGAATTGATCCTATTATGGAAGAAGTAAAACCAGATGCTATTTTGGTACTGGGTGATACTAATAGCTGCTTATGTGCTATTGCAGCTAAGAGAAGACATATTCCTATTTTCCATATGGAAGCAGGCAATAGATGCTTTGATCAAAGAGTACCAGAAGAAACTAATAGAAAAATTGTCGATCATACAGCTGATATTAATTTAACTTATAGTGACATTGCAAGAGAATACTTGTTAAGAGAGGGACTACCTGCCGATAGAATAATAAAAACTGGAAGTCCAATGTTTGAAGTCCTCAATTCAAGAAAAGGTGACATTGAAGAATCAGATGTATTAGAGAGGTTAAATCTTGATGAGGGAAATTATTTTGTAGTGTCAGCTCATAGGGAAGAAAATATAAATTCAGAAACTAATTTTATGAATTTAGTAGATAGTTTAAATGCCGTTGCAGAAAAATACAATATGCCTGTTATTGTAAGTACCCATCCTAGGACTAGAAATATGATTAATGCTAAAGGGATTGAATTTAACTCTTTAGTGAAAACGATGAAACCATTAGGTTTTAATGATTATGTGAAGCTTCAAACAAAAGCTAAGGCAGTCCTTAGTGATAGTGGAACAATTAGTGAGGAATCTTCTATTCTTGGATTTAAAGCACTCAATATAAGACAAGCTCATGAGAGACCAGAAGCAATGGAAGAAGCATCGGTTATGATGGTTGGTTTGAAAAAAGAAAGAATATTACAAGGGCTAGAGATATTGAAGACACAAGAAAAAGATACACTAAGACTTGTTGGTGATTATAGTATGCCGAATGTATCAGATAAGGTGCTTAGAATAATTTTGTCCTATACGGATTATGTTAATAGGGTTGTTTGGGGGAAGGCTTAATCTACTATGAATATTATGGTTTTTGATGTTCCAGCTGAAAAAGGTGGTGCGCTCTCTGTTTTAAGTGATTTTTACGATGAAGTCGTTGAGAGTGAGCATGCAAACATTAATTGGATATTTGTGTTAAGTAACCCAATATTGAACGAGACAGAAAATATTAGAGTTCTAAGGTTTCCATGGATAAAGAAAAGTTGGGGGCATCGACTTTATTTTGATCAAGTCGTTGCACCTAAGTTGGTAAAACAATATAAGGTGGATAAGGTATTTTCTCTTCAAAATATTACAATTCCTCGTGTGAATTGTGAACAAATCCTATATGTACATCAATCTTTACCTTTTGTCGATTATAAATTTTCTTTCAAAGATAATAGACTTCTTTGGGTATATCAAAATATTATAGGTAAAAATATAATAAATTCAATAAACAAATCACAGAAGGTTATAGTTCAAACTGAATGGATGAGACAAGCTATAATCGAAAAAGCCAAAGTAGATAGCTGCAAAATTGAAATTATTCCGCCTACAATTAATTTAGAAGTTAAAAAGTACTTTGTACCAAATGATAAGTCATTATCAACTTTCTTTTATCCTGCGAGTGGCGCCGAGTATAAAAACCACCAAGTAATAGTAGACGCGAGTAAAAAATTGAAAAAGTTAGGCAAGATAAATCATGAAGTAATCTTCACACTTAACGGAGATGAAAATAATCATATAAGAAGTTTATATAGGCAAGTGCATGAAGAACAGCTACCCATTCGTTTTGAAGGAAATAAAACAAGAAATGAAGTTTTTGACTTATACACTAAATCGATATTAATTTTTCCATCTTATATAGAAACTTTTGGATTGCCGATGCTTGAAGCGAGAATGCATAAAGGAATCATTCTTGCTGCAGAAACACCGTTTGCCCTAGAAATACTAAAAGGGTATGAAAACGTAAAATATTTTGAAGCATCTAATTCAAAAGAGCTATGCGTATTAATGCAACAATATATAAATAAGAAGGTAATATATAAACCACAACTTGAAGTACGACAATATGAAATTCAGCATGAGAGAAAATTAATTACGCTTCTAACTTAATAAATGAATATCTGGAATATTAGGTAAATGAATTGCTTCAAATGCTAAACCATTTGAAAATCTAGATCATGTAGGTGTGCTATGAAAATTTTATACTTTGGGAGTGTTTGTGATGAAGAATGGTTTGATACAGTTTCTAGCAAAAAAAGCATGCCATCACAGGTTGCCCAATACATGTTTGAAAAGGCTCTAGTAAGCGGCTTTTCGGATATTGAAAATATCGATATGAATATCTATTATTTGTACCAAGAGCCATATTACCCAAAAGGAACATATTTAAGATTTAAGAAAAGAATAAAGAAATTAAACAACAAATATACAGTGAGATATTTATCTAATATAAATCTGCCGTTTGTTAAAGAGATTTTTTCTTTTTTTCAAGGATTAACGTTGACAATGATTTGGGGATTGGAAAATCGCAATAATGATCAAAAAATAATTTTAACTCCATTTAACTATACACCTTTATCCTTAGGAATATACTTAGCCTCAAAAGTTTTCCGAATAAAACGTGTTAATATTTTCACTGATCTATCAAGTGATATATTGAGCTTAAAAAGACAAAAGGAAATGCCGTGGTTTAAAAAATTCCTTCTACCCTATTATATAAGGTTAGTTGATTTTATAGAGCATAATTATGATGGCTATGTTTTATTCACCGAACCAATGAATCAAAAAGTAAATCCATTTAATAAACCATATCTGGTGTTAGAAGGGATATTTAATAACACTCTTAATTTAGATCAAGTAAAAAAAGAGAAAGCGATAATGTATGCTGGGACATTAGCTTTTGAGTACGGGGTGAAAAATATCTTAGATGTCTTTGAAAAAATTGAAGACGATCACTTACAATTGTGGCTTTTTGGTGACGGAGATATGAAAGGATATATAGAAGAACTTTGTCAAAGAGACTCACGAGTTCATTTTTTTGGTTTTAAGCCTCGTGAAGTAGTCTTTGAGTATGAAAAAAAGGCAACTTTATTAGTAAATATAAGAAATCCTCAGGATGAATATACTATGTATTCATTTCCGTCTAAGACTTTTGAATATATGGTATCAGGCACCCCTTTTCTAACTACCAAATTAAAAGGTATTCCTGAAGAATATTTACAATATTTATATATAATTGAGGAAATAGATACATTAAAGCAAAAGATACAAGATATTTTATCAAAATCTCAAAAAGAATTGAATAATTTTGGACTTAATTCTAGGATGTTTGTCTTAAAAAATAAGAATAGTAATATCCAGACTCGTAAAATAACAGAAATGATTGAGAAACAAGTGATTTGTAATAAATTTGAATAAATATTTTTTTGATTCTTAGAGATTATTTCAAGATGAAGGCATATGATTAGACAAAAAGGTGAGGTTGGTTTTATATGCTTTTTAACATCGAAAAGAAAAATGTTTATAATGATATAAACATTTTTTCAATTTTTTTGGTTGGAATTCTTATTTATTTTAATAATGAGACTTTTCCATCTGTATTTTTCAAGGGACCTGGACAATCAATATTTTATTTGTTTTTTATCTTAGTCGTTTTTTTCTTTTTTAATGTGTTTATAAAAAAGGAAAAATTAAATAAATATAGCACGTATGCTTCATTTGTTTTAATAACCTTAATCTTTATTACAATGTTATTAAATCAGGATTTTTCCGGTGGATATTTTAAGGTTATTAATTGCATTTTAATTGGTTATTTTTTCTCCCATCTTATCTCATTAAGAGAGTTTACAGCTTCGTATGTAAGAGTTATGTTGATTTTAGCGTTGTATTCATTAGTCGTAACTTATATTATTCGCCCACTTACATTCAGTATGCCAAGTTCTCTAGCGCCTATAATAACCAATACTGCAGGGGTCTCCTTTATAGATATGAGATTGTCAGTTGTAGTAAATGATATAAATTATTTTAGGAATTTTGGTATTTTTAGAGAAGCAGGAGTATACCAAGTTTTCCTGAATTTCGCATTGATTTTCGAGCTGTTTTTTAAAAAAACTAAAGTAAATATATTTACGGTCATAGTGCTTTTTCTCACGATTATTTCAACTTTTTCTACACCTGGATATATAGCAGCCTTAATTATTTTATTTGCATTTTTTATTTCACCGAGTAAAAAATCAATGCCATTAGATGTAAGTATTAAAAAAAATAAACGAATTATTGCATCTTCACTTATTATAATAATAATTATTTCATTTTTTATTTTCTTATTTAACGATAATTTCAAAGAGATGGTCCTTGGAACTTTTGATAAGGTATCAGAAGATAACTCTTCTTTTCAAGGTAGAACAGTTGCCATATGGGTCAATCTTGTGGTGTGGATAAGCAATCCTTTTTTTGGGAGCGGGATAAATTCATTAATTAGCACAACATTAGAACTTTTGAAGAATAACTCTTCATATTCAACTTCACATAATACAAGTACGATTGGGGCTTTGCTTGTTGTGTTCGGTTCCTTCTTTACTATAATTTTCATATATTATTTATTTAAATTATTAAATAAATCAAAATACGGCAAGATTACCGGAATCATTAGTTTTCTCGCAATAATGATTTCTATAAACACACAACTATTAATATATAATGAGATTCTCTACACAATTATTGTATTTGGAATGTTAAAGGAAAAGGTTATTTAATAATTACAATTGCGAGTTTATTTTAGGAGAAAAATACTATGAAAAAAGTTTTTATTATTCACCATAGCGGTCATATTGGCGGTGCTGGTGTAAGTTTATTCCATATTGTTAATTCAATAAAATCAATGCGTGATAAATATACTGTAGAAGTTTACTGTCCATCAAGTCCTCCGAGTATTTGCAATTGGCTTGAAGCTAACAATATTAAAGTCATTAAAGCACAATCTACTCCTATACTTTTTAATCATTATAATGGCTGTAATAAATTTGTTCTTGGAAGATTTAGTTTGAAAAATATTAAGGATATAGCTGCTAAAAAAGGATGGCAGGAAATAAAAAATGCTATTGAGATATCCAAACCAGATATAGTAGCAGTCAATTCAATGACATTGTGCTGGATGGGATCACTAATTAAAAAAATGGGTATAAAGGTTATTTGTTTTCACCGTGAAACATATGCGAAAGGGTTATTTGGGGTTAGAACAGAATATATAAAAAAATGTTTAAAAAGGAACTTTGATGGAGTATGTTTTATTTCGAATCATGACAGTGAAGTGTCTGGGGAATTATCAGGAATAGGCCAGGTAATTACAGATAAGGTAGATTTGGATCTTTATAAATTTAAAGATAATAAAGAATTAAGAGGAAAGTTAGGTATTAATTTAAACTCCTTCAATATTGCTTATGTGGGTGGAATATCAAAGTTAAAAGGTGCTCATGTTATTATAAAAGCTTTGGCTAATATGAAAAACGATAATATCCGCGTTGTATTTCTACAATATAATAGTCAGAAGAGATTAAAAACTATTAAAGACTGTAAAAATCTATATCATAAAATAAAATATGCGATTGGCTTTGATTATGAAGCAACTTTATTAAAGTTAATTGATAGAAATAATTTATGGCATAGGATTGATTTCTTTCCTCCTGTAACTAATCCAGAAAAGTATATTTTAGCGTCAGATATAGTTGTTTTTCCATCGATTAAACCTCATCAGGCAAGACCTATTTATGAGGCAGGTGCGGCAAGAAAGCCTATTATTATTACTAATTTTAATCAGACATCAGAATTTACAAAAGATGGATTTAATTGTTTGACGTTTAGTAAAGAAAACTATATAGAGCTTTCTAAGAAAATAAATATTTTGTACAAAAATAAAGATTTATATAATAGGTTATTACAAAATAACTATAAGCAAACAATAAAAAATCACAATTTACTTAACCTACCAATGGAACTAGATGAATTTTTTACGAAAATATAGTTCAAAGATAAGTAAGTATAAAACTAATGCGTACATGTGTTAGTTTTAGGGGCAAAGTATTTTAAGGAGAATAATATGCGAAAAGCAGTAGTAATAAGTTTTTTTAGAAGTAATAATTTAGGTGATTTAGCTTTAAGTTATGCTATTGAAAATTTGGTTGTGGAAAATGGATATGAGGTATTAAAATATGATTTTCTTAATGTAACACCTGTAACAGAAAATAATATTGAAACTTCATTTGAACAAAAAACTAGAACAACAAATTCAAAAGTACGATCAAGACTCGGAGTTATAAAAAGAGCTATTACTAATATAGTTGGCGTAAACTGTATTGAAAATACATATTACCTTTATAATGTTTTGTTTTCTAAAAAATGGAAAAAAATCATTAGCGATATCAAAAGCTCTGACATTTTGGTTTTAGCAGGTGGGAATATGGTGATGGATATAAGCCCTACACTTTCGATTCCAAATTGGGCAACGATTTTCAGGAGTTATTGTAGATTGGCCTCAAAGTATAAGAAGCCTCTCTCTATTGCTTATATAGGTGCTGGACCATTTAATTTTCAAGTAAACAAAGAAATATTCGGAAAGGGTTTGGATCTTGCAAACAATATTTCTGTCCGAGATTCTTTTTCAAAAAAAGTTTGCGAAGAGTTAGTTACTGGAAAAGAAATTGTTCAAACTGTTGATCCGGTTTTTTCTTTGCCTATTAGCATGGAAAAGCAAAGGATTTCTTTGATTGGAAATTTATCAACAGTGAAAATTGGTATCTGTGTCTTAGGAGAGGAATGTTTCGATTCCAAATTAACATATGATTCATATATTGAGGGACTGTATAAACTGATTATGAGTTTATCAAGAAATGTGTCTTTTAATAATAAAATCAATTTTATTCTATTTTCGACTGAGACTGCTGATTATAGCTCAGTCGAAGAAGTTTATACTAAAATAGTTTCTGACCAATCTATCATTATTAAAGTAAAAAAAATAAATAAAGTTGATGAATTAATAGGGCTATATCAAGAATTGAATTTTTTAATAGGTGGGCGAATGCACTCACTTATTTTTGCACAGAAATGCTTATTACCTTTTATTGGAGTTATTTGGCAACGGAAAATTGAGGGATTCGGTGAAGTTACCAATTCTAGTAATCGAATTTATGAAGTGTGTAATTTTAATAATAATATAAATTCTATTGGTCAACAAATATTTAAAGATATTAAAGATATTAATCTAATTAACAAAATGAATAAAGAAAACGATAGACTTAAAAGTTTAGCTAGAAAAGGCCTTATTATTTAATAAGCTTATTCTCTTCACTTTATTTTACCAAAGCCACCTATTATCTTAAAGTAAATAGGTGGTGATTGAAAATGGGGACTAAGACAAGATGAATAAATATAATAAGTTAGCAAAAAATTCTATAATATTTGCTGTTGGTAATTTTGGTTCTAGGTTTATAAATATATTAATGTTACCATTTTATACTAGCGAATTTACTAAATCTGATTTTGGTCAAATTGAGTTAATTACAGTTACATTAGCGTTGTTAATACCGATATTTACAGTATCTATAGTAGAAGCTGTAATTAGATTTAGTCTCGAAAAAAAATACAATTCTTATTTTCAGGTAATAAGCAACAGTTTACTATTTATTGTTTTGGGTACTTTGTTATTAATTTGTTTTTACCCTTTATTGGAAAGTATAGTATATATAAAACCATATTTACACTTTTTTTATATATTATTTATTATTCAGTCTCTTCATTCATCTGTTAAGCAGTTTACTAGGGTAATTAATTTAAATAAAACATTTATGCTAAGTGACATGATCTATACATTTGTATTTGCTACATTAAACATTATGTTCATTCTTATTTTTAACCTAGGTATCGAAGGGTATTTTCTCTCAATGATTTTAGCATATACTATTGATTTAATGTTTTTATCTTTTAAATCTAAAGTAATTAGATATATAGGTTTTATATATCTAGATAAAGATTTAGTTAGGTCAATGTTTTTTTATTGTCTCCCTCTTATTCCAAATACAATTATGTGGTGGTTTATAAATATTTCAGATAGATACTTATTAGCCTACTATTTAGGTTTAAGCGCAAACGGAATATATGCAATAGCAAATAAGTTCCCATCATTAGTTTCAAATATAAGTTCAATTTTCTTTAATGCGTGGCAGGTTTCAGCAATTGAGGAATCTGAAAGTGAAGAAAAAGATGGTTTTTATTCAAATGTATTTAACATATTTTTCTTTGTAATGGTTATTACAGCATCTATATATATCATGTTCAACAAATATATTATTAGTATGCTAGTATCTAATGAATTTTATGATGCCTGGAAATATGCACCTATATTAGTACTTGCAGCACTCTTTTCAAGTTTTTCAAGTTTTATTGGAACTAATTATGTTGCAATGAAAAAAACAAAAGGTGCATTTTACACTTCTTGTGCAGGTGCAGTAACAAATATTTTATTAAATATTATATTAATACCATCGATTGGAATATATGGAGCAGCGATTGCTACCATGATAAGTTTCTTGATAATGTGGATTTATAGAATAATAGATACAAAAAGGTTTGTTAAAATTAAATATCCGTTTATAAGGATTGTTCTTTCTTTTATATTCTTAGGTATTCAAATTATTATTGGGTATATTCATTTTAATATGCTAAGCTGGTTCTTGAATTTAATTATTTTAGGGTTAATAATTATTTTAAGCACTAAGTATACAAAATATCCTTTTTTATTAATGTATAAAAAAATGCGAAAAAAGATTTTTCAACACTAGTTAAAAGGTGATTTTTTCCTTAAATAATTTAATTACTTTCCTTTCTTTTCCTGTGTAAACACTGCGTTTTGTAATTTCCACTTAAATAAGAATATCAAAATGTTTTGATCAATTCCATTAATTGTCACGCTTCAAAATGATCTTTATCGTCAATAATGCAAATAAATAATTGTAATGAATATGGTTACATCAAATATTAATAAAAGTCATGCCTATCCAAGTCTTTCTTTATGTTTTATCTGAAGGTAGAAAAAAGTTTTAGTTTTTTTGAGCTGTTAATCTTTGGTAGTTTATTTAGCAGCTCAAAACTATCTGTTAACACCTCAATTTATTAATGATATCATTAATAAATTATGAAGATGCTAGTCTGTATAAAAGGTATAAGAGATGTAAAAGTGGAGAAAGTTCTAGAATCATTGTGAATACTTATGAGCGATAATTATATCCTACACCTTTGATGATATTAACGTATAACATTCGGCAACTTAGCTAAAATGAGAAAAGTATGCTTTAGTTATAATTATAAATAACTAAAATTTGGTTTATTTAATGCTTAGGATTGCAATGTGTAATTATATTAGATTGAATAAATGGCATAAAAAAAGTTTTTTTATTCATTAATGATAATCCTTTCTTTTTAAGACCTGAGTTTCTGCTTTTTAGGATATTATGATCCAAGAGGGAATGCATACTAACTTTAGCTATAAAAACAAGTCATATTAGGCTTTAATTAAAATAAAAAAGATATATTTGGTAAAAACATGGATATAGTGAAGAATTCCTAGGACTGTTGAGGATATTTTGGATTTTTAATTACAGAGTATTTAGAATATTCAGACTTATGTATTTCGAATCAAACTAAAGAATTTATATTTCAATCTTCTAAATCTCTTTTAGATGTTTCCGTATATGAAGAAATAGCTATTTTTGGAGAAAATGAAAAAACGTGTATTGTGTGAATACAAATTGATTCCTTTAAGAATAAATATAGTGGTTAGACCAAATCCATATTTATCAAATTCTTCTTCCCGCTTATTTCATATTATAACGGGTAAATTTATATTAAATTAAAGGTGTCTAATTCAATAAATAAGAACCCTAGTAAGTCATACAAAATGAGAAGTAATTATTTTTATTCGTACTTTCTGTAAAACTCCATTTGAAGCCTGAGGCATTAAAACAGCAAGTTAAAGACGATTTTTCAATACACGGGGTATAATCTGTTTATTGCCTTTGTCTATTCTGAATCTACCAATTATAGTCAGGTTCTTTGTTAAGGGTGTAAATAGACTATATTATTATAGGATGAAGAATTAATTCAGAATTAAAAATTGTCAACTTTAATCAATTGTTAAGTAAGGGATTGGAGAGATATAATGATGAAAAGAAGAAACCTCTTACGAAATATTTTCCTTTTTATTTTTGCTATCTTGTTTGGCTATACAGTAAAAAAAGAGGGTGAAAATATGGTATTACGACAAAACGATTCATCCGTGTATAATGGTTCGGATGGAAAATCATTAGTTGATGAAATAAAAGTTTTGACAAAAAAATTGACACAAACAGTGAATAACTTAAACGATAGAGGGTTAAATGTTAAAGAATTTGGAGCAAAGGGTGATGGTATATCTGATGATACTGAGGCTTTTAAAAAGGCATTATTAAAAGCCAAAAAAGGTAAAGTTAAGACTGTTTTTGTTCCTGATGGTAAATATCTAATAATAGACACTTTAGAAATGTACTCATTTATTTCGTTAGTCGGTACTCAAAAAACTAACGCCTCTACAAAAAGCGTGAATGAAAACTCGTGTGAGATATTATTTAGACCATCAACTAAAAAACATTTTTTGATTCTAAAACCAGATAATTCTTCTCAACTTTCATACGGATACTCTTCAAGTATTTCAAATATTAGAGTAACAGGCAATACACTGACATTTGGAATGATAAAGGCCGACACGTGTATTTTTTTAGATCGTAGTGCGAGAACCAATTTAGAAAATGTATCTATATATGGGTTTAAAGTAGGTTTACATGTGAATTATGGAATGACAAATACATTTAGGAACGTTGGAATTACTAGGTGCACAGAAACGTGTCTGCTAATAGATAGTGACGTTAGCGTAACTACATCTCAAATTTTTCAGAGCTGTACCTTTAGGGAAGCACCATGGGGAGTAATAATAAAACAAGCAATAGATAATTATTTTTATAGTTGTTTAATCGAAACCACATATGATGGCGGAGTCAACATCCATAGAGGGGCTTCCGCTGAATTCTATGGGACGTATGTTGAAAATGTACCTAACGGTGTCCAAGCACATTTTGATTTAGTTAAAAATACACTTGGTCATGAAGGAAATATGTATGGCGAGATTTTCAGGTGTCATCACGATGTTGATGAAAACTTAAATGAATTTAATGATTTTTATAATACAGTTCGAATTGAAGGTGGTAATTTACAAGGTTCTACGATAAATCCTAAAACATCAACCGCTATAAGTTGTGATTATACTAAGTCAGCATATTTAAGCACAAAGTTAGGCAGTAACCTCAATGGTGTTGTAGCAACCAAAAACACCTTAGGATGGGGAGTTCATCTTAATGGACTTGTAGCATCAGGGGTAACAAACCTAATTGTTGACCCAGCATCCCGTAGAATTGGTGGTAGTTATAGAGAAGGAAACCTTTCTTCAACTGAAGAATCACTAAATTACGTTACTGAAAATATAAATGTTAGTGACTCTTTAGTAGCAAATAGAATAGAGACATCAGAAATTTACAAGGAACGTGTCCGAGTTACAGCTAATGGTAGTGTGTGGAAAACATTGTTTACAATTGATGGATCACGCCCTACAAGTTCTCTTGTATCTATTCATGCATCAACAACAACTAGCAAGATGCAAACAGCACTTTTAGCTGTTACACAGAATGCTAATACTGTAGAAATTAAAGAATTGAGTACAGCGAAACATTCTAAAATTATACCAAAATTCCAGTATAAAGCAGATAGACAAAGCATTTCAAATATTCACGAATTTCAAATTAAGTTTCCTAATGAAAGTTCTGTAACCTATACATATGCAATTATTCATTTATTATATATATAAATGAATTTTTTATAGTAAACGCTGGTGTGCTTTCACCAGGAACTATTTAATTCGTTTAATCAACTAATTTAGTAGTGAAGATTCCTGTCTTCTGTAGGATGGAGAAGATAAGTCTACTAAAATAAGTGAAACTTTACATTTTCCTTTGTTAGCAGAAATATAACTTTTACCGTTGTTAGTGAATTTTCAAATAAAACGTAAATATTTTGAAGGAGAAGACTATGGATTACAAATTCAGTCTTAATTTAAAACACATTCCTAAGGAATTAAGATTAATTTTTGAAATATTAAAGAAGAGAAATGATGATAGAATAATATTAAATAAATATTTTATAAATATAGATTGGGAATATTTTCTCCAATTAGTTACTCATCACCGTGTTTATCCATTGATTTATTTAACGTTGAATAGAATAGAAAATAAGTTAATTCCACCACATGTTATTCAGACGTTATATAAAGAATACAGAAGGAATACATTAAAAATGCTTCACCTATCTGGGGAAATGGAAATAATAAGTAAGTTGTTTGCAGAAAATAAAATTCGTCTTCTTTTTTTAAAAGGCCCGGTTATTGCTGCCGAGCTTTACGATGATATTTCCCTACGAACTTCTAAGGATTTAGACATAATAATACCATTATCAGAACTAGAAAAAGCAGAGGCTCTTCTTATTAGTTTTGGTTATGAAAGAGAGGAGGAAAATCCTACATTATTGAACGAGCAGAAATGGAGATATCACCATGTAACATATTTTCATCCAAAAAAAGGAGTCCAAATTGAAATTCATTGGAGACTAGAACCCCGCCCTTCTAAAGAACCTTGTTTTAATGACCTGTGGGAAAGAAAAAGGGTGAGTACACTCACAAGCTATCCTATTAATTTTTTGGGTAAAGAGGATTTATTTTTTTATCTTACTACTCATGGTGCCCGTCATGGTTGGTTTCGCCTTAGGTGGTTAGTAGATATTGATCAAATGGTGAGAAAAGGTTTATATATAAGGGAAACTAACTTGTCATTGAAGAAATACAAATATCATCATATTGCAGGACAAGCACTTATTTTAACTTCGCAACTTTTAAATTCTCCCATTAATGAAGAGATGAAATTATTAACAGAAAGAAGTCATTCTAAAAAGTTGGCACAAAGTTCCATATTCTTTATCAGAGAAATGGCTTCTTTAGATATTATTATGTCTAATAATTACTATAAGCATTATAGATTATCATTAAAGTCAAATCTACAGAAGTTTCTTTCCTTTTTGATTTTATTTTATCCGGTCTATTCTGATACAGAAATACTCAATTTGCCTAAGCGTTTTCATTTTCTGTATTTTCCCTTACGTCCCTTTTTATGGGCTTGGAGAAAGACTAAGAAAACCGCCTGAAAATACTCACATATGGTTGAAAGTAAATATAAGAATTCTACTGTTTACCATTAGGGGATAAGTGGCGTTTAACGTAGCTTGGGCTATCAAACCCCACGAGCCCTTGAAGATCGAATTAGATATGCAGCTTAGTGTCCAATATATTGACTCAAATTCAAAAGAAAATTATCTGATGTTATTGGGGGGTTAATAATAGCTTATTATAATTGAGAAGACATAGGTCAGAGTTAATAATTGAAGATATTCAGAGTTTTTCATATTCCGTGAAGGAAACCCGTTTATTATTAAATGAAATTGTGGGTGGAGGGTTTATTACGATTAAGCATTTATTTATGGAGTTGCATCTTAAAGAATTAGAGAAAAATCCAAAAGTGCAGATTGCTTCCGAGCTTTCGATCACATATCCAAGAATGACTGGAGGAACTCTAAAGTCAGGAAATGAATAGAAAATGGTACTAACACCATTAGAGAAATTTCAACTATTTAGAAGACAATACGTGAGCACCATACGCAATGCTATTGCTTATCTTTGCCGATTAGCGGGAGTGGGTAGCTTGGTTCAAGGCTGCCCCTGTTAGTGAACAACGTGATAACCAAGATTAAATATTAATTCGATGCATTTATAAACAAGATAAGAAGAAGTAGGAACTTTTCAAATCAAAATGATGATGGTAAGAATAAACTCCTATCGGAAAATGAAGAAAGCCACCTAAGAACACCGTACTTGTCCAAATCCACCCAAAGAGCATTGCGGGGCCCGCTTCTTGGAAAGGGAGTCTGAAGGAATGTATGTATAATAATTCGATGAGGCATTTGAGAGTGTGCTGATATTATAAAGGGAGGGTTTATTTTTGGTATGCCCTCCTTTTCTTGAAAAGATATTTAAGGCTGTCAATACATAAGATTATGTATCTAAAGATATATCAATACTAAGAATGAGGAAGCTTAAGAGTTTCGTATCTATTCTAAAAACAAATAAGTCTTGCTATATAAATAGGCCTTGTATGGGTTGGTTAATTTCAAAACACTATTTATTACTAATCAGGAAGATTGATTAAGACTTAGATAGGTAATTTTTTGATTTGTAAATGGGATAAAAACTATTGACATATGTATAGAAAAATGGTAATTTTAGCTTATTCAGTTCGTTATAAAGAACGAGTTGTTCGTATAATAGTACTCACAACATTTTTATTTTATAGGAATTAAGACCTTTATCAGGGGGATATTTGAACTACTAAAATAATCGTTTAAAATAATATCTGAAATTTCAGGTAGACCAATTAAACATTAGAATAAGTTTAAAGAGAGATATAAATTACTAAAAGGTGCAAGAGTAAAGAGTCATGTCTTAAGGTTGATGAAAGGATGAATTTACATTAAAAATAGAGAAATATGGACACCTTTTAAATTAGTTGGGGTTAAGTTATATGTAAAGATAATAGAAGTATTTTCATAAAGGTTATTAACCAACATAGAGAAAGAAGATAAAGTAATATGTTTTAATATTCATGAGACGCAAACTATTTGAATTGATATTATGTTATTAAATAATTAAAAAAATAGGAAATATTAATTAGTGGATGGGTGTAATTATCCGTAAAAAACAATTGTTACTTTTAATTAGCGTTTCTATTAGATAATAACTCATAATTTTATTTTCATATATAGATCATTTCCCATTTAATGAAACGAAGTTATGGACTATCCTACGAGCATTTACCTAAATTAAATAGAGAACTAGATGGAGCCAAATATGATGGTAATCTACAACGGTATTAGAGTGAAAATAATGAAAAGGCAAATAAGAAATTTAGATTAAACTAATATCAGGGGGAAAACATGAGTGCTATAGCCGGTATTTACCATTTTAATGAAGAGCCTGTAAATCTCCAGTATGGTCGTTATTTAATGACGGCTTTACAGAAGTACCCTGCTGATTCTATCCAAATATGGCATTCAGAAAAGGTTTTTCTCGGTTGCCACGCTCAATGGATTACTCCTGAATCTGTAGGTGAAAAGCTTCCGTACCACGATTCTGAAAGGCAGTGTACAATCACAGCGGACGCTATTATTGATAATCGTGAGGAATTATTCGACGAACTACATATTAGTAAAATAGATAGAAGCATTCTAACTGATAGTCAACTTATTCTATTAAGTTATCAAAAATGGGGAGAAGAAGCTCCTAAGCGTTTAATCGGTGACTTTGCATTCATGATTTGGGATCAGAAGAAAAGAAAGTTATTTGGGGCAAGAGATTTCGCAGGGAGTAGGACACTTTATTATCACAAAAATCATGAGAAATTTGCTTTTTGTACAACTATTGAACCTCTTCTTAAATTACCATATATCGAAAAAAAACTGAATGAACAGTGGTTAGCGGAGTTTTTAGCTATTCCAGGGATGAATGACACTGTAGATGCTTTTTCAACAGTCTATAAACATATAGATCAAATACCTCCCTCTCATACAATATCAATAATTGAAAATAAAGTAATACTTTCGAGATATTGTGCCGTGGTAGATAGTGAGAGATTGCACTTGAAATCAAATAACGAATACGAAGAGGCTTTTAGAGATGTTTTTCAAAGAGCAGCTACTTCGAGATTACGGACACACCGTAAAGTGGGAGCCAATTTAAGCGGTGGATTGGATTCAGGATCGGTTGTCAGCTTTGCTGCAAATACCCTCCGAAACCAAAACAAAAAATTATATACCTTTAGCTCTATCCCTATTGATGAATTTGATGATTGGACCCCAAAACAACGATTAGCAGATGAGAGTCCACTTATTAAATCTACAGTTAATCATGTTGGAAATATCAATGCTAAGTATTTAAAATTTGAAGGCCAAAGCTCATTATCAGTACTAGATGATTGGTTAGAAATAATGGAAATGCCCTATAAGTTTTTTGAAAATTCCGTCTGGGTGAAGGGGATATATGAAGAGGCTAACAAGCTTGGAATAGGAGTATTGTTAAACGGTGCAAGGGGGAATTTTACAATTTCTTGGGGACCGACTTTTGATTACTATGCCTTTTTATTAAGAAAAATGAGATGGATCCGCCTTTATCATGAAGTAAATTCTTATAGCAAAAATATGGGAGTAAAAAGATCGAGAGTAATGAAAGTGATCGGAAAAAAGGCTTATCCTTTTCATCCTAATATAAAAGCAAATAATCAAGATGATTCGCCATTATTAATTAATGATGATTTTGCTCGGAGAACTAAAGTTTTTTCTAAACTAGAGGAACAAGGAATCAATATAATGGGCGTTAATCCTACAAAAATTAATGAGATTAGGAAAAATCACTTTGGTTATCTGAATATGTGGAATATAAAGGGAACAAGTGGAACTAAATTATCCTTGCTGTATTCATTACAGGGACATGACCCTACGAATGATTTACGAGTTATTCAATTTTGTTTATCCCTTCCTTTGGAACAATTTGTGCAGAATGGTTTAGATCGATCACTCATTAGACGATCCACAAAAGGGTATTTGCCTGATGACATTAGATTAAACCAGAAAACTCGGGGAGTTCAGGGGGCAGATACCATTGCTAGAATGCTCCCAAACTGGAAGGAATTTATTGGTGAAGTGGAACAGCTTAGTCAGGATCCGAATATAGCTAATTTTTTGAATATGGGAGCAATTAAGAAGGCACTTAACAAGTTTCGCACAGAACCCCAGCCTAATGTTGCCTTTGATTCTGAATTTAGAATTTTAATGAGAGGTTTAATTGTTTATCGTTTTCTTAAAAGGCTATGTTTATGATGAGGGTTGAAAAAATAGAATCAACCATATAGTTTAACAGAGCCTATTAAATAACCTCATTGAGGGGAGGTGACAAAAATGAAAAAAGAATGGCAAACTCCAAAATTAGAAGTACTTAACATTAACATGACTATGGGAGGTCCTGGTTTTACCATCCCTGATGATGTGCAGAATGATCCAGATGAAATGGTTCACCATAGTTAATTAAAGATTTGATTGTTTTCCCCAGTAATAACTGCTCTTATACAATTTTTAAGGTATAAGGGCTTTGATTAATTTTTCTAGTATTTGGAGTGAAAGAGATGGTAGAGATTGTACAAAATTTAGGTTATAGAGCTTTCGGATTGAACCTTTTTAGTGAAGTACCCCTTCCAGAGGTAACCAGACTAGGAATTTCCAAGGACATGACCGATGTGGAAATTGAATACGGGGATTTATCAGAGCTTTGGGAGAAGCAAGTTCTTTTGCCAAAACAAAAATATGTTGTTGAGAATCATATGGTTATGTTTGAAGTTCCCGGCATTGCCATATTCAAGATTCAAGAAGGAAAGAAAATTACCGTTTCCCCTATATCAAATTCTGATGAGGATCATATTCGACTATATATTCTTGGAACATGTATGGGGATTATCTTACTTCAGAAAAAAGTATTACCTTTGCATGGAAGTGCAATAGAAATAAATGGGAAGGCATATGCTTTTATTGGTGATTCAGGGGCGGGGAAATCAACACTTGCTGCTGCCTTTTTAAAAGAAGGATTTCAACTTTTAAGTGATGATGTTATCCCTGTTTCTCTATCAAAAGACAATAAACCCTTTATAACTCCCTCATATCCACAACAAAAACTATGGGAAGAAAGTTTACAAGCTTTTGGAATAGAAAAGAAAGATTACCAGCCTTTATTTGAAAGGGAAACAAAATTTTCTGTACCAGTTGCGTCTAGTTTTTCAAATGAACCTTTACCATTAAGCGCTGTATTCGAATTAGTAAAAACAGATCATGGAGAAGTTACACTACAAAAAATAAATCAACTAGAACGTTTCCAAACTTTATTCTCTCATACATACCGTAATTTTTTAGTCCCACGATTAGGCTTAATGGAGTGGCATTTTATGGAGTCGGTAAATATTTTAAATAGTATCCATATGTATCAATTGCATCGGCCTAACATAGGATTTACAGTCAATAATCTTGTATCTCAAATATTAGAAAATATAAACGAGGAGGATTCTTTATTTTGAAAACACAACAAATTACGTTAGAAAAAGCAATTGTACAAAGAGAGGGTAACATTGTTAGTGATATGGATGGAGAAAAAGTGATGTTAAGTGTTCAAAAAGGAAAGTATTATAACTTAGGTAAATTGGGTGGAGAGATATGGGATCTAGTGAAGGAGCCCGTTACGATTCAAGAGTTAGTTACAACATTACAGTCTCAATATGATGTAGAACAAACTGAGTGTGAGGAACAAGTCACGGACTTTATAAATCAATTGTTAGAGCAAGGCCTAGTTAAAATAGAAGATAGAATCAATTCCTAGTATCATGAATGACTAGCTCTAGGAGGAAACAATGAATATCACAAAGAAAGCTCGCAATTTTCTTCGATTGAACTTTAAAACCAAGCTACTGCTTATTGAGGCCTTTTTACATTTAGGTAGAGCCCGTTATCTTAAGAGCATTCCATTTTCAAAAGTTGCTCCTTCACTAGGTGAACAAATGAAAGAGACCTCATACACCTCTAATTCATCGGATAAAGAGGTTTTAGCCAACATATCGCGAGCTATTTATATTATGAGTCGCTATACTTTTTGGGAAAGCCAATGCCTTGTAAAAGCAATGGCTGGAATGAAGATGTTAGAGAAAAGAAATATTGATAGTACTCTTTATTTAGGTACAGCTAAAGATGATAATGGAGAACTCATTGCACATGCTTGGCTACGCAGCGGTCCTTTTTATATAACCGGTGCTGAAGTGATGGAAAGGTTCACGGTCGTTTCTAAGTTCGCTAAAGAGAACGGTGTTGGAAAGCTGGAAGAACAAGAATCTAGATAAAGCTCACGATACCTATTATAACAGGGGGAACGTTTAACACGATCTCCTCCGGAAATGGTTGTTTATCATAGCGAGTATATTACCTTTTTCTACGAATCACCAACCCCATTTGTATTATATTATATCCATTTAGGTAGAATTCTTAAAAACCTACAATGTGCCCCAATATCTTTCCTTCAAATGTCGTAATTCAGCAATATTGCAAAAAGCTCTGTAGACATTCGGGATAACTAAGAAGCAAGCTCTGTGATAGGAGGATATGGTTTTGAAGCATCTCTTGCATTTTACCAAGCAGATACATGATTATTCGGGGAAAATTCTATACATTAATCTTATTTGTATGATTTTAATAGGTTTTTTAGAGGGTGTAGGAATTTTCTTATTAATCCCGTTGATTGGATTGACCGGTATTTTAGATATTAGTACAGAGGAAGTTCCTTTTTTAAGTTGGGTTAATGAATTATTCATTGGAATTCCTGAAACGATTAGTCTTATATTAATACTGGGAGTTTACGTAATTTTAATGGTAGGACAAAGCATCTTTAAGCGGAATCAAACAATCTTAGGAGTGAAAATCCAACAAGGTTTTATTAGACATTTAAGAGATGAAGCCTATGGAAGTTTGCTGCAATCAAATTGGGGATTTTACCTGAAAAAGAGGAAAACGGATATCATCAACATCATGACAAATGAAACGTTCAATGTTAGTGCGGGTATTAATTTATTCTTACAGTTTTTATCTTCTCTTATTTTTACTTTCATTCAAATCTGTATAGCTCTTTATTTATCTGTTACAATGACTAGTTTTATCATAGTTTTTGGATTGATCCTAATCTTCTTCTCCAGGAAATTCATCAAAAAGTCTCAGTCTTTAGGAAAAGAAACTTTTCAACTAACACAAACATATTTAGCGGGTATTACGGATCACCTTAATGGAATGAAGGATATCAAAAGTAATTCATTAGAAGATTCTCATTTGAGTTGGTTTCATTCCTTAACTGAAAAAATGGAAAAAAACAGAATCAAGTTAACAACTTTAAATACGACGTCCCAAATGATCTTCAAAATTGTATCTTCAGTCTTAATTGCAATTTTTGTCTTTTTTTCAATAAAAATGTTCTCGGCCCAACCAGCACAATTAATGCTGATCATGGTTATTTTTTCAAGGTTATGGCCAAGGTTTACAAGTATCCAATCTAATTTAGAACAATTAGGATCTACTCTTCCATCTTTTAAAGCATTGTTAGATTTACAAAATGAATGTAGGGAAGCAAGAGAGTTATATGAAATGGATTATAAAAATATAAAGTCAATCGAAATAAAAAAAGGGCTAGATTGTCGTCATGTTTATTTTAGATATAATCCTCATGAAAGTACCTATGCCCTTAAAAATATAAATGTACACATACCTTCTAACCGTATGACGGCTATAGTAGGCCGATCAGGGGCAGGAAAAAGTACTTTAATTGATCTATTAATGGGATTAAATCAACCTGATCGGGGTGAGGTCAGGATAGATGATATCTTACTTACTAGTGATCACTTATTATCACTAAGGAAATCGATTAGTTATATACCGCAGGATCCCTTTCTATTTAATGCAACTATACGGGAAAATTTGATGATTATTGACCCGAATGCAAGCGATGAATCCATTTGGGAGTCTTTAGGGTTCGCTGCAGCTGATGATTTTGTCAGTAGGCTTCCACAAGGTCTTGATACACTCATTGGTGACCGGGGAGTGCGACTGTCAGGAGGAGAAAGGCAGCGACTTGTACTGGCTCGAGCCATTTTACGTAAACCAGCTATCCTTGTCTTGGATGAGGCAACAAGTGCATTAGATACGGAAAATGAAGCTAAGATACAAGCCGCCATCGAAAGATTAAAAGGGACCATGACCATTATTGTCATTGCTCATCGGTTATCGACGATTCGCAATGCGGATCAAGTATTGGTAATGGATCAGGGAGAAATTATTCAAGTCGGGGAATATAACCAACTAGCGAGTGAAAAAAGAGGGATGTTTAGCAATTTACTAGGCATCCAAATGGAATCGAGTATGTGATTCAGTAATTAAATCCGATTTGCCAGACTTTCTTTATTACATTGAGTAGACATTATGTGGATTATTCAATCATATAGTGGGTATTATTATATGAATTAAATAAAGAGTAACTATTTAAAGCAATGACTCATATATAGAGAACGGCTGCTCTATTGACTGGGTTAATTAAGAAAGGGTGAATTTTTTTAAAATGCCTTTATACCAAATGAGAGAAATATGGACACCCTTAAAATTAGTTGGAGTTAAGTTTTTTAAATCCGATGATAATAGTATTTTCATCAAGGTTTTTAACCAACATCGAAAAAGGTTAAAGTAATATGTTTTGATATAAGGAGTATTAACCTAAATGTACCTCCAAAGTGTTAGTAGAACCTCTTTAGCGTGTATCTAGCGTGTTAAATAAAAGTCATTAGTTTGTTTATTGAGAGCCTTAAATAAAAAAGTTTTAGTTTCCTTAGTATGTGTGGTTTTAATGATTCATCATGATTTGTGTAAGCGAAGTAACATTATGATAAAAGTGTCTACGGGGACACATGGGTATAAAGAATATCAGTGAATTCACCTGTCATAAAAATACAAACTTCAGATCATTTAAGGAAAGGTATTTTGTATGAGGTAATAGGTACAGAGTAAAAGAATGGTATGTATAAAGGGAAAAGATTCAGGATTATCGTTCATGACTTCATTAGGAGAGAACAGAACTTGAAAAGTCATCATATCAATGGAAAATATAAGAATTTGTGTACATGGAGGAAGGCTGTTAATCAGCCTTCTTTTTTTATGAACTGTTTTCTAATCAACCACAAACTGTTTCTATTCCTTTTGTTTAAATAGAATTAATTGGAATATGGTCACAATAATAAAAAATCATTTAAATGAGGGATATTTTATTATAAATAAACCTAACAATTCTGTGAGGGGGCTATTGAGGAGAACATTATTCAGTTTACCATTGTGGTTGTCATTTTTTGGTACGAGTAAAATTATAATGAATTTTACAAGTTAAGAAATTAAAGACACGGAATAAAAAGATACAACCATTGGTGATCGAGGAGTTCGACTGTCAGGAGGTGAAAGACAGCGTCTTGTACTTGCGCGAGCAATTGGAAATAGTGACAAAATCCAAGTAGGAAAATGGCAGGCATCACACAAAGACAGTTGTTTTTGTGTGATGCCTGCCATTTTTATCATACTTAAGTTGTATCATTTCAAATATTAGTTGGGTAAGCACCACTAAAACAAGCTATACAGCGACTGCTAGTTTCTCCAAGATCGACATCTACTGCCTCTAATAACCCATCGGTGCTTAAAAAGGCTAATGAATCTGCCCCGATAACCTTTCCCATAGCTCGTTCGTGTTCGTGTTTGTTGGCAAATAGTTCTTCCTTAGTTGGCATATCCACTCCATAAAAACAAGGGTTTCTAACCATAGGTGAACTAATTCTTACATGGACTTCCTTGGCACCTGCTTGCCTAATCAATTCGACAATGCGCTTGCTTGTCGTTCCCCTAACAATCGAATCATCGACTAATACCACCCTTTTTCCTTCCAAAATTTCTTGCACAGCGCTCAATTTCAGTCGAACAGCTAAGTCGCGCAATTCTTGCGTGGGCTCAATAAATGAACGACCGGCATAAGGGTTTTTAATAATCCCCATTTCATATGGAATTCCTGATTGTTGGGAAAAACCAATGGCGGCAGGGACGCTTGATTCGGGAACGGCAACGACAACATCAGCTTGTGTCGGATGTTCTTTTGACAGAATTTTACCTAATTCCTTCCGGATTGTTAAGACACTTCTCCCTTGAATAACGCTATCCGGACGGGCAAAATAGACAAATTCAAAGGAACAAAGGGAAACCTTACCTTTTTCCGCAAATCTTCCAGTTTGAATTCCATTTTCATCTATAAGAAGCCATTCACCCGGTTCAACTTCCCGCCAGAACTTAGCATCAACCGCATTTAAAGCGCATGTTTCTGAGGAGGCGATGATTGATTCACCAATTTTTCCAAGGCTAAGCGGACGTAACCCATGACGATCCAGGGCAATTAGCATTTGTTTTTCAGTCATTATAATCAAGGCAAATGAACCGTCGATACGTTTAAGCATATCAGGTGCGCTTTCTGCGAAATGCTTTTTACTTGAACGAGCTATTAAGTGAGCAATAATTTCAGTATCGGTTGTTGTTTGAAATATGCTTCCCTGCTGTTGTAACACATCCCGTTCTATCCTTGCATTTACGAGGTTGCCATTATGAGCAACAGCCAAGTCCCCCTCGCTATATTTAAAAACGAGGGGTTGTGCGTTCTGCAGTAAACTTTCACCAGAAGTGGAATATCGTACATGACCAATGGCCATATTTCCGCTTAATCCATCAAGGATGTCCCGTGAAAATACTTGGGTAACTAATCCCATTCCCCTGTGAGTCCTGAATGATTTCCCATCACTAGCCACAATTCCTGCACTCTCTTGACCACGGTGTTGAAGTGCATGAAGTCCGTAATAAGTTAATTCGGCTGCCTTGGGGTGATTAAACACTCCAAATACCCCGCATTTCTCCTGCATTTCTGACTCCATTTTTCTCTTCCTCCCGTTGATATCCTTTTTGTTATTTTTGGCAAATGGTGAATTTCTATCCTGTTTTATTTACTAATCGGTAAATCGATATGGATTAAACTAATTGCAGCCATAAAACAGTTCTTTGGAACAGGTAGGGATAATTGCTTAGCATTATTATCTTGTATAAAAGACTTTTGGGTACAATGGAATATTTTGAATGAATGTATTTTGTATGATTTATAGTAAACTATATAGTAAAGAACAGATATGAATTTATAAAATCTACCTCAGTATAAAAATAGTGGATAGTACAGTTATTAGTTTTGCTGATTGGCCGATAATATAATATGAAGAACAAGCAAAGGGACTTCGCAGAAAGCGCTGTCAGATAGCTGCCATCAAAATATAAGGAGAATATTTGGTGACAAAGTACAAATTTATTACGTTCGAGGAAGCTAATGAAAAGAAAGAAAGAAGTAAGAAAATTTTTATTGGGTCTTATATTACCATTATTTTAATTTTGATTTCATTATTGACTTTTTTTCTTGGTAAATTATAACGGGAGTTTATCAAATAGGGTTGAGAAATCAGTCCTTATTTTGTGTTAAGAAGGAAATGCACGAACAGTCAGGTTACTGCCAATTATGGTTTGTAATGCTGGCTTTTTTTGTGGGAAAAATAAATTAAAAATGAATCACTTAGTCCGCTTATTTCGAAAAAAATTTTTTTAGAATAGTAAATTTGAGCTTGTTTATGCTATTATAATTCTATTATTAATAAAAGAGTTGTAAAGAAAGCGCATTATACCAGTGTTTTCCGGTTGTGATGTCATTTTTTGATGAAAGATGTTGAAAAATGACATAAAAAAACGAATAGTATTAAGAGCTATTATTACGTTTTTAAGTATAATTAACATTAATATAGTTTTAATTAGCACCATGGAAACAGGGATTCAAGAGATTTATTAATCTTGGTTAATAATTAATGTGAAATATTCTTGAGAAAGGCAAACCTATTGAAAAGTAGGGGCGCAAAATTACAGGTCTAAGGCTACATGCTAAGATGGCTGTGTTACCACAAGTTGGGTGGGATTTATCATGGAAGTTAACAATGAACGGGAAGAATGGATTTATCTAATTTTAGAGGCAAAAAATCTAGGATTATCTATTGAAGAAGTGCGAGAGTTCTTAAAAGGAAAGAACAAAGCAGACATCAGGGGATAATAAAAATACTTAGGGAAGGCTGTTAATCAGTCTTCTTTTTTTGTTTTCATTAACGTAAAAGGTATCCAGAATAAAGAACATGGCGATAATAATAAAAACGCAATCTAATTGAGGGGAATTTTTATTATGGATGTACCTATTGCCTTTTTGAAGGGATTAATGTGGGGAATTTTATTCAGTGTTCCTTTATGGTTGGCATTTTGCGGTTGGATAAAAATAATCATGAATTTTATAAAGTAAGCGCTTAATAAATATAAATATTAAAATGATACCTAGGCAGGATTTAACAGGATAATCATAGAAACTAGTTAGTATACATAATGCTTTAGTCTTAGTTTGCTATAATTATAAGAAATATAGCCTATAAAAAATAGTTAATTATACTTAAGGATTTTTGGTTATGTGCCGATACTAGATTATAGAGATTAAGCAAAGGGACTTCGCAAAAGTGGCTGTCAGATAGCTGCCATCAAAATATAAGGAGACTATTTGATGACAAAAAACAAATTCAATACGTTCGAGGAAGTTTATGAAAAGAAACAAAGAAGCAAGAAAATTTTTATTTGGACTTATATTACCATTACATTAATTTTGATTTCATTAATGACTTATTTTATGGGAAAATCATAATATTGGGTATCGAAGGGGCTAAGGAATTGGTCCTTTTTTGTTTTCCTTTAAATCACTTAAATCATTTAGTTTTACTAGTAATCCTTTCTACTAATGTTTAGTAATTGTTAATTTTCTGTGAATTATCTAATGATAAACGAGTTTCCGCTTGCCAATTCCTACTATATATGTGATTATCAAATAAATGAGCTATAGTCCTTATTTTTGAAAAAGGGATTAGGACTACAGTATGGAATCGTGGCTCAATTATATATTGGAGTGGAAATTTCTAATGGATTTTTTTGATGTTTTAAAAGACACTTTTGCCAAGGGTGAGTCTGGACAAGATGTTACTGTAAATGAACTTGTGGAAGAGATTAAGGAGAAATTAAGCGGGATCATTGAACAACCTGATAGCATATGATCCTTGGAAACTTCGCCCTTTTTTTGCTCGTTAAATGGGCGATTGTCATTTCTTTTCTTGTATCGATGGTGAAGGCTCCAAATGAATTTAAAAAATCATTTCCGATACATATACTTTAGGAGCATGTCTACAACATGCTTCTTTTTTATAGTTTTCCCATATATATATAAATGAATGATAATCTGTGAGGGTGAGGAGAATCAATAAGATTCCAATAGGAGTATTGACGGCTATTCTCGTGGTTTTAGCTGTAGGAGCCTGTATCATTTTTCTTTTTCCCAGCGGATCAAAAAGCGTGGTTGAAGATTTCTATGAGTATGAAAGTAAAGCGGAGTTCGGGAAGTCCTGGGAATTATTAAGTTCTGAAATGAAGCAGCGGTTTCCGAATCGGGCGGATTATGTGCAAAATCGGTCACATGTATTTTTACAGCATATGGATGTGGAAACCTTTCAGTATGATGTAGGCCGTCCAAAGAAAGTGAAGAACTGGAGGCTGAATAAGGATGGAAGGCAGCATAAAACGGCCTATGAAATTCCGGTTACACAGGTCTTCAATTCTCGCTTTGGGGTGTTTACTTTGGAACAAAATTGTTATGTCGTCAAAGAAAAAGGCGAATGGCGTTTGTTATGGGATTATCAATTTGAATAGATTCCTCTCCTTTTTCAGGCTCAAGTTCGTTTTATTGAAAAGGGAGAGGCGCTGCTCTCATGTAATGCCGAAAAGATCTACTTCTCATGAAACATATTTCATTCTTGAACGGTCACTGATGGCTTTCAGAATAAACATTTTGTCCTGTTTGCTTAGCATAGCCCAGCTGCCTGCTTTGATTTTCATTTAAATCCACTCCTTTTGTTTAGGATTATTTATTATAGTTGATGAATGATGGTTGATGGAATTCCGGGTCCAAAGAATAATAGTGTCTAGTGATGAAAGGGGCAAGGGGAAGATGGAATTGTCAGCTCATATTAGATTATACCGTCTTTTCATGCCTAATAAACAACAAAAATTCCAACAAATCTCTACATTTGGTGTTCGTTTTTTGTCAGAATATTGGACGGGGAAAATGAAAAAGCTGTCAGGATGCGGGTCCGGACAGCTCTTTCATTTTTTCTTATTTTATGGATAATTGTTCTTTTAATTCGGATTGAACCTTTTCTTTTTCTTCATCTGACACAATATAATAGTAGATGCCGTCGATTTTCGTTCCGTTTCCATTTATGGACGATTGGGTAATGCTTTTGCTTGCATCTCTGTAGTTCTTTTGGATGTCCATCATGTCATCAAACGTCAAATTCGTCTGGATATTATTACCAAGTGCCGCGAAGACTTCATCGTATTTCGTCAGGGAGGAAAGGCTAGCGCCTTCCTTGATGACTGCTTCGATGATGGCACGTTGTCTGGATTGACGGCCGAAATCACCACTCGGATCATCATGTCTCATTCTTGAATAGGCAAGGGCTTCTTTCCCGTTAAGGGTATGCGTACCTTTTGCAAAATGAATGCCATCGGATGTGAAGTCCAAATCGTTTTGAACGGTCACGCCGCCGACTGCGTCAACGATATCCTTAAAGCCTTCCATATTGATCTTCATATAATAGTCGATTGGGATATCCAGGAAGTTTTCTACAGTATCCATGGACATTTTCGCGCCCCCGAAGGCAAATGCATGGTTGATTTTATCCTGTGTCCCATGACCGACGATCTCGGTCCGTGTATCACGCGGAATGCTTAGCATTTTGACTGATTTCTTTTGTGGATTGACTGTCAAGACGATCATAGTATCTGAACGGCCTTTGTCGCCATCACGTTCATCGACACCGAGCATGAGCATCGAGAATGGCTCCTGATCTGATAGTGCAAGGTCTTTCGTTCGTTTATCCGTGGTACGGTCTATTGGTGTATGCATCGTGTCAACGGTTTTAGTCAGTGAATTCCATACGGAGTAGGCAAAGGCTCCCCCGGCTAGTATAAAAAGTAGGACAATTATCCCGACTACCTTCAGCCATGTCCGTTTCTTTTTCTTCTTTTTTTCATGTCTCATAGTTTACTTCCTTCCTCTTTTTGTAACCACTTCATCTATTATATTTAATTTCATAGTAAAAGAATAGTATATTTTGCTATTTTATAATACCTTTGACATATTTTAGTGTAACTGTGTACTATGTAACTAGAACAATTTTTAAGGGGTTGGAAAAATTGAATTCATTTAAGGGTTTAGTGCTAAAGGAGTGGTTGATTGGGAAATCCACACTTTTGTGGTTGTTGGTTGCGCAAGTTGGATTTGTGTTTATTTCTTTTTTAGTATCCAGGTATTGGGAAGTTGCAGGTATTTTTTATATGTCTACATGGGTAATCATGATCTTGCAGCCATTTATTATGTTCTCTTTGATTTTTGGATGTTTGAATTATGATGGGAAGACGCAATTGTGGATTTACAATCCCCAGTCTGCAGCGATGTTGCTTGGAAGTAAATTATTGTCAAGTGTGCTGTTTCAAGTGGTTTCCATTTTATTTGCCGGCTGTTTAGTTTTAGTGGCTTTTAAGGTTCCGACTAGTTATTTTCAGCAAGACTTTCAGGTGGAAAATATAACGGAATTAGGTGGCTTGTTACAGATAGGCGGGGTTATGACGGCGGTCAGTATTGTCATTGCAGTGCTTATGATGTTTTTATGGGTAGTGTATCATGCACTCGCAAGGATCCAACTTATTAAAAACATTCGTTGGCTGTTTGTGTTTTTTTTGTTTATAGGAATGATTTTGTTGAAAAATTGGGTTGGGAATACAAAGGTATATCAGAAACTGGATGAAATATGGGCTGTACCGGCATTTAGCGGTTCGTCATCGTTTAGCTTATCTAAAACCAATTTGGAGTTTTATTTGGAAGGCGGAGGGAATATTTCGCTTTTGACAAGCGGATTGGATGTTATTGGATTACTGATATTGTTCCTAGCTTCATGTTGGCTCTTGGACCGAAAGATTGAGGTGTAAATGATGTCTGAGGAATTCCATGCATCAAAGCCGATTTATTTACAGGTTGCAGATCGAATTTGTTATTCAATATTACGCGGTGAGATAAAGAGTGGGAATAGGCTGCCATCGGTTCGCGAAATGGCTGTCCAGATGGGCGTCAATCCGAATACAATCCAACGCACTTATACCGAGATTGAGAGGGATGGAATCGTGGAGACGAGAAGGGGGCAGGGTACATTCGTTAAAAGTGATCCTGCGCTGATTGCTTCATTGCGTACTAGGATTCAAACGGAAGTTATTGAGACTTTCGTTGAGAACATGAAAGAAATCGGCTTGTCGAAAGAAGAAATGCTTACAGCGGTACAGCAATTTCTGAAGAAGCAGGGGGATGCGGAATGACGGTTGAGCTGTATGATGTATCTAAAAAGTATGGCAGCATTGCTGCCCTCGATGGTGTAACACTCACGTTTGAAGTGGGGAAGATTTATGGGGTGTTAGGGACCAATGGAAGCGGTAAGTCAACATTGCTCAAACTGATTGCCGGTCTCGTCAAACCGGATCAAGGAGAGGTTACGGTCGATGGGGTGCCGGTAAGCAGGAGGTCGGCTTMACATGTTTCTTATCTGACAGAGCTTGATTTTTTTTATTCTCATTTTACGGCAGGTCAGTATATTGATTTTCATGCCTCGCAGTTTGCTGATTTTAATCGGGATAAGGCAATTGAAATGCTGGCATTCATGAAATTGGATGTACGGAAGAAGGTCCGTACGATGTCGAAAGGTAATCGCGGAAGGCTTAAATTAGTGCTGGCTTTGTCTCGGGAGGCACCTGTCGTTTTATTGGATGAACCATTCTCAGGGTTGGACGTTATGGTCCGGGATTCGATCGTACGGAGCTTGCTGTCTTATATCGATTTTGAAAGGCAAATGGTTATCATGGCGACTCATGAAATCGAGGAAATCGATAAAATCCTTGATGAAGTCATTCTGATTAAGGATGGCGAGATCATCTCTAGGGAAAGTGTCGAGGGTCTTCGAGAATCTAGTGGGAAATCAGTGATCGGTTGGCTAAAGGGACATCATAGCTAATATGAAGGAATAATAAAGTAGCTTCGGAAAAGAGTCCGAGGTTACTTTTTTTGTTTGGAATGAGAAAACTATGAATCTAATGAATTGGACCAGTCAAAATGGATGGAGAGTGTTCCTTCAAAATGGGTGATAAGCAAAGTCCCTCCAAGAAAGAAGGCGCATATATATGCAATACGGATATCCTTAAAGAATAAATAAGTCTTGGAGGCTAAGCACAAATGGAATTTTTAACGGAAAGTTCATCATACGAAAGTAATTCGGCGGAAAGTTCATCATACGAAAGTGATTCAACGGAAAGTTCATCGTACGAGAGCGATTCAACGGAAAGTTCATCATACGAAAGTGATACAACGGAAAGCTCATCGTACGAGAGCGATTCAACGGAAAGCTCATCGTACGAGAGTGATTCAACGGAAAGCTAATCAGATGATGAAAGTAGTTCAACTGAAAGCTAATCAGATTTAACAATTAGTTAAATTAGAACGGAGATTTACTTAAAAATGGGTGATAAGCAAAGTCCCTATTAGAAAGTAGGAACATATATATGCAGTACGGATATCCCTAGAGGATAAATAAATTTTGGAGGTTAAAGAATAAATGGAATATACAACGGAAAGTTCCTCGTACGAAAGTGATTCAACGGAAAGCTCCTCGTACGAAAGTGATTCAACGGAAAGCTCCTCGTACGAAAGTGATTCAACGGAAAGCTCCTCGTACGAAAGTGATTCAACGGAAAGCTCCTCGTACGAAAGTGATTCAACGGAAAGCTCCTCGTACGAGGGTGATTCAACGGAAAGTTCCTCGTACGAAAGTGATTCAACGGAAAGCTCCTCGTACGAGGGTGATTCAACGGAAGGCTCCTCTTATGAGGGTGATTCAACGGAAGGCTCATCGTACGAAAGTGATTCAACGGAAAGTTCATCAGATGAAAGCGACTCAACGGAGAGTTCATCAGATGAAAGCAGCTCAACGGAGAGTTCATCAGATGAAAGCAGCTCAACGGAGAGTTCATCAGATGAAAGCAGCTCAACGGAAAGTTCATCAGATGAAGGCAATTCAAATGAAATCCTCGCCGAGCCCGAAGAAGAAGAAGAAGAAGAAGAAGAAACTGAAAATTCAGCCGAGGGTGAGGAAAATGGCACTCCTCGTCGTGTGAATGTTTTTAAGAAAATGTGGCTGGATAATATGATTAAAGCATCGAAGGGTATCTATAAAGACGAAGATTGACCATACAGGTACAGCAACCAAAGAGTTGTTGTGCCTTCTTTTGTAAAAGGACATGCCGCTAGACTCGTAATTGACGCTAGGATTGTAATCCAATTACTAGAACGAGAAAAATTGGCCAAGTAAGGCAATTCAGAGGGAATTTAGCTTAAGCGGTTTCTTAAGAAAGGACCTAGCCGGAGTGTTTGGCTGACAATTGTACATATTGCCTATGGATGATTAAAACACAATGGTTTACTGGTGGTTTATTGCGGGATAATGGTCAATATATTGAACTGGAACTCTTTGGAAAATCCATGCAGTTGGGATTTTAATAGAAATAAGTTTAAATGGAATGTGGCTGTACACTTTTCTGTTTACAAACCAAAAAACTGGTCCGTGCTCAATTTAGTTTGCGTCCGTTAGATTAGTGGGATGGTCAGTGCGGTGAAAGATGGCATCATGAGATGATGAATGAACAATGGGGAGGCAGTTTTGTCAACATGAGGCATGTTGAAAGTTTTCAATAGGCTCTTTTCGTAAAGRTTGTTGTTTTTAACGAAACTATTTAAGGTTGATTGGAGCGGAAGTGCGAGACTCCTGCGGGAGCAGCGGGACAGGTGAGACCCCACAGGCGTTTACGCCGAGGAGGCTCACCGCCCGCCCCGCGCTCACCGCCCGCCCCGC
>NZ_JBFUIQ010000010.1:0-79934 GCF_056401795.1 Peribacillus sp. P4_D6 | reverse complement strand
AAGGGTATGAGACGGAAAATATCTTGGCACCTGTGGAATACGAAACGATTCCTCTATTTTTAAAGCTAAGGGATTTAACGTTATATAACTTTTTTCATAAAAAGTATGATTTGAAGAATGCGGATCGTTCATTATCCAATACCGTTCAAAAAATTGAACAAAGAATCATGGAAGGCCGGACTATTGTTCACTTCGATCCGAACATGGTTCATTAAGGGGGATTGGAATGCCAGGAATGAAAAATAATCGGCTTGCATATATGATCCGGACTGGTGTATTGGAAGATGCGGAAGCGGTTTTGGATGTACAGAATTCCGTTATCTCCGAAGGCGAGTATTTTATTGCCGTATCGGAGGAGTTCAATAAAACACCTGAACAGCAACGAGATTGGATACGAAGGTTATTGGAAAATGAACGGGAAACCATCATCGTGGCTGAAATGAATGATGAAGTGGTTGGATGGATAGCCTTTCAATCGGAAAATAGGAAGAGAATGTTCCACAAGGGCTCATTTGGGGTGATGATCAGAAAAAATTTCAGAGGGATGGGAATCGGAAAAGAGCTTATTGAGGCGTTATTGGATTGGGCAGAAGCCAATCCGTTGATTGAAAAGGTGGGTTTGGGGGTTTTTTCAACGAATCATCGGGCAATATCATTGTATAAACGGCTGGGGTTTGTTGAAGAAGGCCGTAAAATCAAAGAATTCAAGATGAGCGAAAGTGAATACGTTGATGACATTATCATGTACAAATTGGTTTAAACAGACCGAAAGAGCATGAATGGATTTCATACATGCTCTTTGCGGTTTGGGTATGTATCTATTTTTATAGTAAAACGATATTTAGGTCATCCATTATCTAATGACTCTTACCTTCACTTGCTTTCTTCCCCACGTTAGGGCATCTGATTCTTTTGCGATGAATACATCGATTCTGTTTCCTTTGATTGCACCGCCCGTGTCTGCAGCAATGGCTTGTCCGTAGCCTTCGACTTCTACGATGGAGCCTAGCGGAATCACGTTCGGATCGACTGCTATCAGTTTGGCATCATCATATTTTTCTAAATCGACACCCATTCTTGTATTGCCTGAACATCCTTCGCAGCTTGCTGTATAAGCTGTACTTGTGACCGTCAGTTCTTTAACGGCTGAGCTTGCTGAACTGGCTCTTTGTTCTAATTTACTGAAGGTCCGTGCACCGGCTATACCGTCAGCGGATAATCCCTTTTGCCTTTGAAAGTTCATGACTKCTTGTTTTGTACCTGATCCATAAATGCCATCGACCGTTGATGAGTAAACATCCCAGGCTTTCAATAGCCTTTGCAGTTCAGCTACAGGTCTTCCCATATCCCCGCTTTTCAGTACCTGTATTTTCTGATTCGTTTGTGTTCCTGATATTCCATCGACTTTCAGCCCTGATTTTTCCTGAAACTTCTTTACGGATTCCTTTGTAATCGGGCCGTAGTAACCTGTTGCTTCATGATAGGGAAAAACCCCTTTTGTCAGTAATAATTCTTGTAATTCTTTAACATCACTATTACTCATTCCAAATGAAAGTGTGCGATCCAAAGCAGCGGCTTCGCCTTTAGTTGGCATGCAAACTCCTAGAATGAATACAGAAGCCGTTAGGATCGTTAATAAAATTTTCTTCATGTTTATCCTCCTCGTTGTTTCCTGCAATTAAACCATTCGTTAAACTATMACTCTTTTAGGCGCAGTTAAGGAAAAACACCGCGAAGGCACTAAGTAATTGTTAAAACATGTAACATAAAGAAAAGAAATGAGGCGGACATCGGGTTACCATATCCTTATCAATTGTCGAATTATGGGAAAAAATCAAGTTTCATATGAAACTAACGGAATCGTTTGGTTGAACAGGGGCATTCATTCATGTACGTTTAAGTTAATATAAATTTTATTGTAAGGTTAAAGGAGGAAATCATTTGATTAAGGCAGTTATTTTCGACTTTGATGGCTTAATTTTAGACACGGAAACGGTTTGGTATGAGGCCTATAGAGAAACGATGGCTTTTTATGAATCTGATTTGCCTCTCGAACATTTTGTTACATGTATCGGAACCGATAATACTGAACTAAATCAGTACTTCAAAGATCAGCTGGGGGAAAGGTGTAATATTGAAGAAATTGAATCCAGAGCAAAAAGCCTCCATGAAGTAAAGATGAAAACAGCACAGGCACGTGAAGGTGTGAAGGATTATCTAGAAGAAGCAAAAAGAAATGGATATAAAATCGCCCTTGCTTCAAGCTCGACAAAAGAGTGGGTCACTCATCATTTGGGGGAACTCGGACTGTTACACTATTTTGAAGTTATGATTACAGGGGATGATGTTGATAAAGTTAAACCAGCGCCCGATTTGTATGTAAAGGCAATTGAAGTCCTAGGCATTCAGCCTGCAGAAGCCGTAGCATTTGAAGATTCGTTAAATGGGCTTCAAGCGGCCCTGACTGCTGGGTTGAAGTGTGTAATCGTACCAAATCCCGTGACGGACGCTTTAGCTTTTGAAAATCATCATTTACGCCTCCGATCCATGGCGGATAAGAGCTTGTCTGATGTTATCAAGCATATTGAGCAATAACAGTTCAACGGCAATTATAGTAAGATGAAAGAATGAAACCGCGCCGAAGATGGCAGAGTCTTCGGTTTTTCCAGTTTTAATGATTGTTATATATTGGTGTGGGGGATGAGTTTATGGGATTGCAAACAAATGACGAAGGAGTCCGCTTGCGGGAGGTCAAGGAGAGTGATCTTCCTATCTTTTTCGAGCAGCAATTGGATCCTGCCGCAAACTATATGGCTGCTTTCACATCTAAGGATCCATCAGACAAGACGGCTTTTTTGACACACTGGAAGAACATCTTATCGAACCGGGATATTCAAAAAATGACCATACTCTGCAATGGGGGTGTGGCAGGCAGCATTCTCAAGTTTGAACAGTTTGGTAACCCGGAAGTGAGTTATTGGATCGGGAAGCAATTTTGGGGTAAAGGGATCGCTACATGTGCACTGCTCCATTTTTTGCCGAAAATAAAAGTCCGCCCTGTTTATGCCCGCGCAGCCAAGGATAACCTTGCATCCATCCGGGTGCTGGAAAAATGCGGATTTGAAAGATTCGATGAAGACAAAGGATATTCCCATGCAAGAGACAAAGAGGTTGAAGAATTCATTTTGAAACTTGAAAATTAAGATAATAATAACAATATCGTTTAGCCTATGAGGAAACGGGTGACATTCAATGGGATATAAGATTTTTTCCATCATTTTTATTTTATGCGGTCTTTTTATAATGTGGTTCGCCCTATTTGGCAAAAAGAAAGAAATCAAAGAGTTCGGCTCCGGAGTACCCACAAATTTCATCGATGTAATTTTAATGATGATATATAAGCTCTTACCTTCCATTATTAGAAAAATCCTTCTATTTGCATTGGGTCTGGCCATTTCTATCGGATTTATCTATATATTGTATAAATTATAGTGAATTTTCCTTATCAGATAAAATAATCCTGAAACTTTCTCCTTACGTAATCGTATAAAATGGTAACGATATATAGGAGTTGTTGCTATTTCGAAGAAAAAAAGTGAAGGCAGTGTTTTGGGATAATGGGGGCGGGAAGTTGACGCCGGCGGAGGAATTGGTTCAATATACCCAATTAGAAGAATATCAGTATAGTAATAGTATGCATAATATGGTAATGTTGAATTTGTGTGATTTTGGAAATTTATAAAAAAGGAAGGTATTATATGTCTGAATCGGTTCTTAAGGTTCAATCCTTAACTAAAAAAATTGGAAAAGCAACCATCGTAGACAATGTTAGCTTTGAAATAAAAAGCAATGAAATATTTGGTTTACTTGGTCCGAATGGTGCTGGGAAGACCACGATCATCCGTATGATCACAGGTCTCATCAATCGTACGGGCGGTACGGTCATGATCAATGGCAGTGACCTCGATCATGATTTCGAAGGTGCGATGCATGAATTGGGGGCCATTGTTGAAAATCCGGAGTTCTATAAATATATGACAGGCAGAAAGAATATCCTGCATTATGCCCGGATGTCATCCAATGACATATCCAATGAGAGAATAGAAGAGGTCATTAAGCTTGTCAAGCTGGATCATGCCATCGATAAGAAGGTTAAAACCTATTCATTGGGAATGCGCCAGCGCCTTGGCGTGGCACAGGCCATTTTACATAAACCGTCGTTATTGATTTTTGATGAACCGACGAACGGCTTGGATCCGCAAGGGATTCGCGAGTTTCGTGATTATTTGAAAGTACTGGCAAGTGAAGGCGTCGGGATATTGATTTCATCACACTTACTATCGGAAATGCAATTGATGTGTGATAGTTTTGCCGTTATCGAAAAGGGAAAACTGATCCATACGAAAGAACATATTGTTGATGAAAAAACCGAAACGATCAATGAAGTTTCATTCACCGTCAGTGATGGGAAGCTAGCTAAAAAAATCCTTCAAGAACAGTTTGCGGATATTACGATCCTAAAAAATGGTGCGAAGAAAATCTCCGTATCAGCCACCAGAGAACAAACAGCCCATATAAACAGGAGTTTTAATGCAAATGATCTGGATGTCTTTGAAATTGGCATAACCAGAAAATCGCTGGAAGATAAATTCTTCGAAATCACTGAGCAGGAAATGAGGGAGTCTGTATGATGTCCTTAGTAAAAAATGAATGGATGAAAATCTTTTCAAAAGTATCAACTTATATATTCATCGCTTTTCTATTATTGGCAGCATTAGGGGCTGCGGTCATCGATTATAAACTAAGTCCTGACGAAACGAATAAAGATTGGAAGCAAGAGTTAAACGCCGATATCCAAGAACAGGAAAAGGCTTTGGAAGCTAAGGAAATCAGTGAAGAAGAAAAAACCGCCATCATGGAAGAAATTAATTACAACAAGCAACTGTTGGCTGATAATATAAACCCTGACTTAAACACGAATTGGACCTATATGGCTGAATGGACTACATCATTAACATCATTTGTCACTTTATTCGTCGTTATTGTTTGCAGCTCGCTCGTTTCCTCGGAATTTTCCGATGGAACCATTAAACAACTGTTAATCAGGCCTTATAAACGTTGGAAGATCCTGCTTTCCAAATATATTACTTCCTTGTTATTTGCAGCGTTACTACTTGCGAGCCTGCTTATATTCAGTTATCTAATCGGAATCATATTCTTTGGCAATGGTTCGTATTCAGACAAAATCATGGATCCTGCATCTTTCGAATTCAGTCCGGTGGTAGTCGGCGAATATTTCGTGGACATGATCGTTTACTGGATACCAGGATTCCTAGTCATCACGACCATCGCTTTCATGTTAAGCACATTATTTAAAAACCAAGCACTAGCAGTAGGTATATCCATTTTCATCCTATTTGCCTCTTCGACATTAAATATGGTCATTCAATCATTCATCGGAAAATACGAGTGGTTAAAATTCGTCTTATTCCCCCATCTCGATTTAAGGGGCTATATTTCCGGAACCATAGACATGTTCGATGGAGCTACACTTGGATTCTCGATGGGTGTACTCGGAATCTATTATCTTATCTTTTTAGCGCTAACTTTCTTCTTCTTCCAGAAAAAAGATATCACTAATTAAATAGAGCGAAAAACCGAAATCAGTGGATGATTTCGGTTTTTCTTATACAACAGGAATGTTGCTGCTTAGAATCTGGCATAAAGTGAAACCTTTATCCAAAATTATCCGTATAAGATAATATGAGGATATTCAGTTGGGCTTAGGGGTGAAAAATGAATAAAAACAAGGTTCTATTAATTGGACTTATAGGATTTTCTTTATTTCTAATGGGCATGATGATATCACAATGGAAAGTTGCTGGCGTAGTGATCGGGATAGGCGGGGGGTTCGTAATGGGGATCAGTTCCTACCTGTTTGCTAGTCAGTAGCTCCATGTACATATGAACAATACACTAGTTAATTGCGGACTTCGCGGAAATAATCTGATAGAGATGGAGCAGATTTAAAGATGGGGAAAATGCATTATAAACGAAAGTTAGTCATTGTTTTTACAATTATTGGAATAGCGTTGGGGTTCTATGTGTACTCGGCATTCTCTCAAAAATTGACAAAATCAACAGATTTGTCTGATGAATCTATCGGGGGATTTAAAGTGTTTGATAACATATCGAGTCCAGAATTCATCAGGGAATATGGAGAACCCATCGATCAAGATAATAATAAGGCTTATGATTATTATTATTGGAAGGGCGGGTTGAAAACGGCCTCTATCAATACAGACGAGGATAAAGGGAAAATCATGCGGTTGATCATTTCAAGTACGGACGACGCCCAATTTGAAAACTCCCTTCAAACAAGCAAAGGCATTAAATTAGGAAGTAAGAAAGCGGACGTACTTTCTAAGTACGGAGATCATTATTATAAAAGTTATGAACAAGGAGCCGATATTATCGGATACATTGACCATAAACGAAATATTACCTTGGAATTCTGGTGTGTACCAGGTGGAAGGGTCGCAGAAATACGATTGGATGATGCAGATGTCATTTAATGATTTTTCACCAGCGTCCCCGATTATCGATTTTAGCTGTTTAAGTGAATAAGAAAGCGATGCGATAAAATAATGTTCATAAAAAATTTCATCTATCATTACATCATTTATCCAATCATATTTGTTGGGGTATATGCATTATTTGCTATTTTTAAGCTTGATGATACCCCGTTCCTATAAGTGATGCTATGCATATGATTTTAATCTATTATTTTGCAATTAGTGTGTATAATGCGTTGCCTACTATAAAATCTAATAAAAAAGGCAGCCAATAAAACAGTACTCAATGGAATTTACATATTTTTGCATGAATTCCGAAACCATTTATCCAGGTTATTCGTATATGTAATTATGAACGGTGCCGGGAAGCTCCGGTATTTATAAGCATTTATCATTTTAATAAATTTGGGAGATGAAGGATCATGAGCGAAAAGGGTTGTATGAAATGCGGAAGCAATGATGCTGCTAAGAAGGATGTAGCCATGACAGGAACAGGCTTGTCAAAAATGTTCGATGTCCAGAATAATCAATTTACGGTTGTGTATTGCAAGCAGTGCGGTTATTCGGAGTTTTACAATAGGCAATCATCTGCAGGCAGTAATCTGCTGGATCTATTCTTGGGATGATCATCGGCATGACAAGAATCCCCTTTTTCATGAAAAGGGGATTCTTATTTTTTCATACTGCCCATTACCCGATGAAGTGATTTTGAACGACTTTTGTAAATTCCTTGGCGACGGGTGAAAGGTGTTTAGCTGATTTCATGACCAATCCGATCTCCCGGGAAAGTTCCGGGTTCAAGGGCAGGCTTTTGATGCGTTCGGGTTTTTCCGGTAAAGCCAGGTCTGGCATAATCGTGATGCCTAATTTTCCTGCTACCATTGAGAGCACGGTTTGATTGTCTTTAATGTCGTATGAAATGTTTGGTTTTATCTTGGCTTCCAGGAATCTATCTTCTATGAGTGTTTCACAGCCAGATCTCAGCATGATGAATGGTTGATCAACGAAGTCTTCCAGGTTCAATGAGGTTTTCCCTGAAAGCGGATGGTCTTCGTACACGACAGCTGAAAGAGGATCTGTTAGCAGAGGGATGAATTCCACGTTCTTTACTGGTTTTGCCGCAAAGCCGATGTCTACTGTTCCTTCTTCGATCCATGTTAAGATTTCCTCATATCCACCTTCATGAATCAGCAAATCGATATTAGGGTATTTTTCTTTAAAGATGGAGAATAGCTTTGGTATGAATCTGGCAGTGAAGCTTGGAAAACTGCCAATCGTTATTTTACCGATTTCCATTCCATTCACAGCTGCAATCTTTTGTTCGATATGTGCAAGGTTGGCAGCAATGGCCCGCATATGTGGAATGACTTGTTCTCCCGCAGTCGTGAGTGTTATTCCTTTTCGGTCACGCTTCAATAAAGTCACACCAAGTTCCGTTTCAAGTGCTGTAATGTTATGGCTCACGCCTGATTGAGTCAGTCCGATTCGGTCTCCCGCTTTCGTAAAACTTCCGTGTTCAACAACATGTAAAAAGACTTCCAATTGAAAAAAATTCAAATGCCCCACACCCTTCTTTTATGAATTATACATGAGAAACTCTAATCCAAGTAATGAAAAACATTCATTTTACTTATGATGTGGTCGAGAATACAATAAAATTACAAATTAAAATACGAATGGGTGATGGGAAAATGATGAAACGGAAATACGGGCAAATTTTTTCACCGTACACGCTTTCTAATGGTACGGTTCTTAAAAACAGGATTGTAGTTGCGCCGATGACCACTTATTCAGGTCAAGAGGATGGCTTGGTTTCTGACGAGGAATTAGCCTACTATAAAAGAAGGGCGGATGGACCTGCCATGTTCATTACTGCTGCTGCCGCCATTTCCCCTGTTGCGACAAGCTTTCCTCGGCAAATGAAAGTATATGATGAACAAAGCATCGCTGGACTCACTGAGCTTTCAAAAACCATCAAATCCAAAGGTGCAAAAGCCATTCTCCAGCTTCATCATGGCGGAAGCGAGAGCCTTCCAAGCTGTACAGGCGGAGAAAAAATGGTTAGTCCGAGCGGAATCATTGCAAGCGTTTATAAAGGAATGGGCGAAGAGTACATTCCAAGGTCAATGAGCCACACTGAGATTCTATCCACTATTCAAGACTTTGGAAGAGCCACCCGCCATGCCATTCGTTCAGGATTCGATGGTGTGGAAATCCATGGAGCGAATGGCTATCTCCTGCAGCAGTTTTTCTCACCCCACTCTAACAGACGGAGAGATCATTGGGGAGGGAGTTTGAAGAATAGAATGCATTTTCCACTTGACGTCATCGCGGAGGTGAAGCGGATCCGTGATCTATATGCAGACAAGGAATTCGTTATTGGGTATCGCTTCTCCCCCGAAGAACCGGAAGAAGGCGGATTGAAAATGGATGATACAGCTGCATGGGTAGATGAATTGGCAACTCAGGGGCTTTCCTATTTACATCTTTCTGTTAAAAATGTCTGGTCGATGCCTAGAAGCGGATTGAACAGGGGATTGACAAGGACCGAAATTCTCCGCGATGTCATCGCTGGCAGGACCAGTTTCATAACACTTGGATCGATTCATACTCCAGAGGAAGCAAATGCTGTGCTTGAGAAAAATATACCGCTTTTCGCTTTAGGAAGGGAATTGCTGATGGAACCGGACTGGGCCGCCAAAATAAAGGAAGGCAGGGAAGACGAGATCATGACGACCTTACCGCGCGATAGCAGGTGTACATTAAGTATTCCGGATCAAATGTGGGCGAATATCATTACTCGTGACGGAATGCCCGAGAAATGATAGTATGAATGTAAAAAATGGAAATTTCATGAGGGGAAATTAAATGAATAAAATAGCACTTCTTCAACTGTCTCTAGCCATGACAATCTTCGGTTCTGTCGGTTTCTTTTCGGAACTATCAGGACTTCCTGCATTGGAACTGGTTTTTGTTCGCTGCATTTGTGCTGCCGTTTTCTTATGTGCAGCCTGGATGATTACCGGACATTTCAAGAACGAAATATGGAATGGCAGGGAGGTAATGCTCATCATTTTCTGCGCGGTGGCCAACTTGTTAAACTGGATATTCCTCTTTAAATCTTTTGAGCTGATATCGGTGACAATCGCCATTTCGCTTTATCATTTAGCGCCGATCCTTGTACTCATTATAGGGAGCCTCATTTTTAGGGAGAAAATGAATGTATTCTCCATCTTGGCCATTTCCCTTTGCTTCATTGGCACATTACTCATTATGGGGACAGATGGATTTCGATCATCATCTCCTGAATGGGAGGGCATCATGTATGGGATCATTGCTGCCTTTTTCTATGCGGCAACCATGCTTTTAGGAAAGAGCATTACAAAGACCAGTGTATATGCGACCACATTTCTGCAAATGTTCATTGGATTTCTATTACTGATTCCTTTTGTCGATTATTCCGTATATACAACGTTAAAATCTTCCGAATGGTTTTATACGGTGCTTACCGGCATCATCCATACAGGTATCGTGTATTTGCTGTTTTTTAATAGTATTCGCCATTTGCCTACAAATGTAGTATCTTTCATGATTTTTGTCGATCCGGCAGTTGCCATCCTTTTGGATATTCTGCTTTCAGGATTTAAACCGGACGGGATTCAAATTCTGGGTATTTCCTTGATATTTATTGGGGTGGTCTATTCACTTAAAACGACTAGACCGACTGAAAATGATGTCATGCAAAAAAGGCCGCACACAATGTGAGGCCTTTTTCCTTTATGCATGTACCTATTAATTAAATTGATAGACATCCCAAATGTCAGGGGTTTCTGATCCAATGTACCAAGCAGCTGCACCGCCTAGATGATTTTGTTTAACCAGGTCCATACGGAGCTTCATCGATTTTTTATCTTCTATCCAAATTTGATGCTTTTTCCCTTTGGAAGTATACACCACGTAATTTTGTTGCGTATTTTTATCCCATACCTTTTTAAGTTTTTGAGTTGAAATGATTTTGTTGACCTCAGCCATGGTACGGTCATGACTTTTCACTTTTTTGGTCGACAAATCGGTCACCCATTCTCTCGTATAAAATGGTACAGCCAATATGATCTTATGAGCAGGAACTTCTTTCATTAAAAGCTTGGTTCCTTCTTTGATCCAAGGTAACGAGGAAACGGACCCGGCTACCGGGCTCCCTCCCCAATGCTCGTCATAACCCATTATGATTATATAGTCCGCTACTTTGCCAAGTGCTTTCCTATCTAGGCTTTTTGACCAAAAAGGGTCGTCATTTTCCCGGGTGACATCCACAGACACTATAATTCCATGCGGTTTTAGTGCCTTTTTTAGTTCGCCTATAAAAAGTACAAAGTCCTTCTTATTTTTTGGGTCGATGTTTTCAAAATCTACATTTATTCCATCACTTTTCGTTTTAACAAGTGAATCGCGTAAAGCTGAAACTAATTTCTGGCGTTTTTTTGTATTGCCTAGTACAGAACTAGTTAATACAGGGTCAAATTTATTCCCGATAAGCTGCCAAACTTGTTTTCCTTGTTTATGGGCAGCTTGGATGTATTTTGTATCTACAGAAACGGAAACATAATTACCTTTATCCGTCAGCGTATAAGAACGGGGAGATACTACATTCAAATTGGGGTGTTTAAGTTGCTGGGTATAGCTTTCTTTCGATCCGTTATGCTTCCAGCCCATGACGATACGATTTTGCGCCTTTTTTTGAAGCTGGGATTTCTTTATCCAGCCCTTTTTTCCGCCAAGCAATTGAACCTGGTAGTAATAATCCGGAACCTTCAATTTTTGGCCCACTTTAAGGGTAACCGTGCGTAAGTTATTTAATTTCGTCAAATCATTTGTTGTTACCTTGTATTTAGTAGAAATCTTCCACAATGTATCGCCTGATACAACCTTATGAATCTTATATTTCTGGGGAATCTTCAGGCTTTGGCCAACAGTTATTTCGGAAGAAGTTAATTTATTTATTTTTTGCAGCTCACTTACTGAAACACCATATTGATTTGCTATTTTCCATAGTGTGTTTCCAGACTTCACTTTATGAATGATGGGCCCCGCGGAATCCCCAACGGAAGAAGAAATGATGGGAAACTCTTCGCCCTTCTTTAAGGTTTTTAATAGAGTGGAACCTAATTTAGGAGAACTAAAAACCTTTGTATTGTCCACTTTAACAAAACCTATGGATTGGGTTTTACTTGATGAATGACCACTAGTTGGAAAGAGACACATACAAAGAAGGCTTAACATAATAAAACATCCAAAGAATTTTTTCACAATGATTTTATTCCCCTTTGTAAAATTTAACTTTACTAGTTTACTATGGAGAATAGCCATATAAATAGAGGTACATTGTGGAAAGGCATTTCTAACCATCATGTGGGACGAATTATTCCGTAAGAAGGACAAGTGATTTGTAAGTAGAAGGGGAGGGTTTATATGTCAAATTTTGCATTACAGTTTTATGATTACAACATATGGGCAAATAATCAGATTTTCAACCGTTTAAAAGAGCTTCCAAAGGATGTTTACCATCAAGAAGTTCAAAGTGTGTTTTCATCGATATCGAGTGTGATGGCCCATGTATATCTTTCCGATCTGGGATGGGCGGAGGTTTTTTCCGGTAAAAGCATGAAACATGCATTGGAGCTGGCTGAACAACGGAAGGAACAAATGGAGTCAAAGGAATTAGAGGAAATGGAGGCCATGTTTATTGAGTTGTCCGAGCGGTACAAATCGCTGCTTGGCCAAAAAGAAAATATACATAAACCTCTTATAATTGAGAATCCAGCTGGCGGACAAATGAAAACAAGTGCAGCCGAACTGGTACCGCATGTCGTGAATCATGGAACCTATCATCGCGGCAATATCACGGCCATGTTGCGCCAAATGGGTTATGCCTCAACTTCGACGGATTATGGGCTGTATTTATTTTTAAAAGGAGAGTAACGGTCCTTCATTTGCTTACTGATGGGACTGTAAGCATTGACAGTCCTGTTCTTAAAGTAAGGCCGCCTGTTATTTTGAAGATAACGAAATCCTATATATGTGAACAGGTTAACCGGTTCTTCCTGGTTGGCCTTTTTTACGTTTGTCACTGGAAATGACTTGTACATGACATTTGTCATCTTCTAGTCATGACACCTGGTACTAATAAAATCAGGTTGGATTCTTTATACTATGGATAACGACAAATAAAAGGAAGTGCAATTGAAATATGACCTTGCAAAATACGAAATCCTTGAAAAAACAAATTGCTCCTTTTGAACAATCAACGACAAAGCAAAGTATATGGCAGATCATCAATACCTTGGGGCCGTTCATCATTTTATGGTACCTAGCATATATAAGTCTTTCCGTTTCTTATTGGTTAGCTTTAATCCCAGCTGTGTTTGCTGCAGGATTCTTGACGAGAATATTCATCATTTTTCATGATTGTACGCATCATTCATTTTTCAAAGACCGCCGTGCGAATAGAATCGTCGGTACGATCATGGGTGTTTTGACTTTATTCCCGTTTGATCAATGGGGACATGAGCATTCAGTGCATCACGCAACAAGCGGTAATTTGGATAAGAGGGGTACAGGTGATATTTGGACCCTTACGGTAGATGAGTATTTGGCTGCACCGTTTAAACTTCGTTTTGCTTATCGTTTTTATCGTAATCCATTGGTCATGTTTGGTTTGGGGCCGATTTATGTTTTCCTTCTTAAAAATAGATTTAACCGTAAAGGTGCTAGAAAGAAGGAAAAAAATAATACGTATTTGACGAATGTATTAATCGTCGTTTTTGCGGCATTGCTTTGCCTGGCAGTAGGCTGGCAGTCGTTCCTTCTGGTACAAGGTTCGATTTTCATGATTTCCGGTTCAATCGGCATTTGGCTGTTTTACGTCCAGCACACATTCGAGGACTCTTATTTTGAAGAAAATGAAGAGTGGGAATATGTATTGGCAGCAGTGGAGGGAAGTTCTTTTTATAAGCTTCCAAAACTGATGCAGTTCCTTACTGGCAATATCGGTTACCATCATGTTCACCATTTAAGTCCAAGGGTGCCTAACTATAAATTGGAAATGGCGCATAATAATACGCAGCCTTTAGAGAACGTTCCGACGATCACTCTTGCGACAAGCTTGCGCTCACTCCGTTTCCGTTTATGGGATGAGGAATCCAAGAATTTCGTCGGTTTCAAGGACATAAAATATTTAACGAAAAAAAGTGTTCCCACTCAAGTGAAATCTGAACTGTAACGTTCATGTATCATTCCAGACTCCCTTAATAATCCTCGGATTTGGGGAGTCTTTGTTTCATATAAGGAACTCGATAAAGGAGAGAACTTAAAAATGATTCGAATTGTCATTGCAGAAAATCAGCAAATGCTATTAGAGGCAATAAGTTCTCTACTCAATCTTGAAGAAGATATAGAAATTGTCGGGCAAGCCAGTAACGGAGAAGAAGCGATGGCTCTTGTACACCAATTACGGCCTGATGTGTGTATCATGGATATGGAGATGCCTGTAATGAGCGGACTTGAGGCAGCGGAAGCATTAAGGTCATTTGAATGCAAAGTGGTCATTTTAACGACATTTCGAAGGACTGGTTATTTTCAACTCGCATTAAAGGCTGATGTAAGTGGTTATTTATTGAAGGATAACCCGGGTGAAGAGTTAGCCTGCTCGATTCGCAGCATAATGGATGGCAAGCGAATATACTCCCCAGAGCTTATTGATGGGCCTTCCAGCCATAATGGCCGGGAAATGGGAGTGTTAGGGTTGTTAGCCGATGGGCCATCCAATATTGAGCCGTCCAATCAAAGCGGCACAATTGGGACAGTACGGAAGTATTTTACGACGATCAAGGATAAAATGAAGTTACCGGCTGGTTAGGATTTGTTTCTTAAATTGTGTTGACACGTTTTTTTAAATTGTGTACGATGGATTAAATTATAATATTGAAAATTCTGTGATGAAGAGAGTAGTTCATTTTGAAATGGAAAGCGAGTTAGGGATGGTGGGAGCCTAATGCAGGTCGGATGAATGAAGCGCACTTTGGAGAAATTTCTTGAAACGTTCAGTAGGGAATATCGGGGAGTCACCTCGTTAACAATGGAAAGTGGCCGCAATTTGTGGCAACTAGAGTGGTACCACGGGAATTCATGCTCTCGTCTCTTATTTAGAGGCGGGGGCTTTTTTGTTTAGGAGGGAAAATGACGATGAATAAACCAATTGCAGAATTGATTTCAACTGCTTTGAACAATGAAATGCCAGCAAGTGAAATAGAAAAATTAATGGAAAAGCCGAAATTGATGGAGTTAGGTGATGTCGCCTTTCCGTGCTTTACTCTTGCGAAAAAATTCAAAAAATCGCCTCAGGTGATTGCGTCGGAAATAGCTCAACAACTAAACAGTACGTTGATTCAAGAAGTGAACGTAGTGGGAGGTTATCTGAATATCTTCGTCAATCAACAGATGGTGACGGAAAACGTGCTGCAAACGATATTAAGGGAAAAGGATCAATATGGTTCGATGCAGCCTGGACAGGGAAATGTCGTGATTGATTATTCCTCCCCGAATATTGCCAAGCCTTTTTCCATGGGGCACTTACGCTCAACGGTCATAGGGAATGCACTGGCCAACATTGCCGAAAAAAACGGCTATAATGCCGTTCGTATCAATCATTTAGGAGATTGGGGCACGCAATTCGGTAAGTTGATTGTTGCGTATAAGCTGTGGGGAGACAAAGAGGCAATCGAAGCTTCTCCGATTCAGGAATTATTGAAAATCTATGTGAAGTTCCATGAAAGAGCAGAAACCGATGAATCGTTGAATGAACAAGCACGCGCAAGCTTCAAGTCGCTTGAAGACGGGGACGAGGAAGCACTGGCATTGTGGAAATGGTTCAGGGATGCGTCTTTAAAAGAGTTCGAGACGATTTATGATTTATTGGGCATCCGTTTTGATTCCTATGCCGGCGAAGCATTTTACAATGATAAAATGGATGCGGTTGTCGGGGAACTAAAAGAAAAAGGCCTGCTTGCCCTTTCAGAAGGTGCCTATGTCGTGCAATTGGAAGATATGCCGCCTTGTTTGATTACGAAAACCGATGGTGCGACACTTTATGCCACACGTGATTTAGCTGCTGCCATGTATCGTAAAAAACAGTATGAGGCAAAGAAAACATTTTATGTGGTCGGAAATGAACAATCCCTGCACTTTAAACAACTCTTTAACGTCATTGAAAAAATGGGGTATGAGTGGTCAAAAGACTTACAGCACGTAGCATTTGGCATGATGCTAAAAGACGGTAAGAAAATGTCGACCCGTAAAGGGAAAGTCGTGCTGCTTGCGGATGTATTGGCAGAGGCGATCGAAACTGCAAAGCGCAATATTGAAGAAAAAAATCAAGCGCTTGAACAGAAAGAACTGGTTGCAAGACAAGTCGGTGTCGGAGCGGTAATCTTTAATGATTTAAAAAATAACCGCATGAACGATATTGATTTTTCATTAGAGCAAATGATGAATTTTGAGGGGGAAACGGGCCCCTATGTACAGTACACATATGCGCGAATTTCCTCCTTGCTTGAAAAAGGTGATTTTAAAGAGCAGGCCATCCAATATGAAGCTTTAGGCGAATATGCGTGGCCAGTCATCCAGCTGCTGGAGCAATACCCGATCATTGTCCAAAAATCATTTGAACAAGCCGATCCATCACAAATCGCGAAATTCAGCTTGCATGTATCTCGTGCATTCAATAAATATTATGCACATTCGAAAATCTTAGTGGAAGATGAATGGAAACAAATGAAGCTCTCATTCGCTTTTTCCGTTGCGATCGTATTGAAGGATGCGCTAAGTTTATTGGGAATTTCAACGCCGAATAAAATGTAATGCATGTCTATAAAAGGAGCCATTTTGTTTCAAAATGGCTCCATAATTTATCAGATATATCCTTGCATGAACGTAAGCTCTTTTATTTTAGAAGAAAAGTACCTGTCTTGTGCTGTCCTTTTTTCTCCCATGTAATATGCAACTTGTACACATGCTCTTTTTTTGGAGGATCACCCAAATAAAAATCCGTTGATAACGGATTTAATTTTGTAACAGAGCCATCTTCACTTTTTCCTTCTGTAAATCCCTTATGTTCCACTACTATTTTTCCATTATCAGTAAAGGTTACTTCTTTTATCTTGACCTTGCCACCAGACTTTTGTTGAAGATGTCCAATCCATCCGCCAACTGTTTCATCAGAGTTTTTCTTATAATTTGCTTTCCACATACCATTATCAGATGTGCCTCCAATTGCAATACTGGAATAATTCCAATAACCTCCGATAGCAACACCCATACATATAACTACAACAAGTAACCATTTTGAATATTTATTTTTCATCAAAAAAAGCCTTCCCCTTTCTGCAACTGTTTATATTATACAGTTTAGTTAATATATTTTAGTATAGGGAAATGAAGGAGTGTGGTGAAAAAAGCAACGGGCTGTCAGCTTAGCTACGCATTTTCAGCGGAAGAATAAGAATTTGAATAAAATGGATTGACATTCATTGGTAATGTGTTAATATTTATAAAAATGGAAGCGGTTCCAAAATTCGCGAATGGATGAATGTAATGGTTAAACAAGAAAACGCAAAGGTTACAATTTACGATGTTGCTAGAGAAGCAGGTGTTTCAAAGACCTCTGTTTCCCGGTATTTAGGGGGGAGGTTTGATGAACTCTCTGACAAAACCCGTAAGAAAATCGAGCTGGCGATCACCAAAATGGAGTACCGCCCAAACACGATGGCAAGAGGGCTCAAAAGCAATAAGAGTTATTTGATTGGAATCATCGTGGCGGACATCAACAATCCATATACGACGGCCATCCTTCGGGGGGCTGAGGATATATGCAGCCAGAATGGATATAATCTGATGATTTGCAATTCGGATAATAACCCCGAGAAGGAAAGAGGCTATTTTGATATGCTTTTATCCCATCGCATCGACGGGCTTATCATTCATACGACTGGCGGTAATCACGACATGCTAAAACAGATGCAAGAGCAAAAGACCCCGATCATCCTTTTGGATCGGAAGGTGCCAGATCTTGAAATCGATACGGTAGGATTGGATAATTTTCAGGCTACTTCACAAGCGGTCAATTATTTGGTTGGCCAAAATTATGAACGAATTGCTTTTTTCAGCGAACCTGCCAGCAATGTCAGTACCAGGCATGAGCGGCGGCTATCCTTTCAGCAAACGTTGATGAGCCACAGTCATCCGAGTTCAGTTGATGTTTATGAGGTCAATGTCGAGGATTTAAAAGATGTCGAGTCCAAGCTCCAGCATTTTTTAGATGACTCAAAAGGCGTATCAAGAGCTATATTGACGGCAAATAGTGTCGTGCTATTAAAATTAATTTTACTTTTACAAGAAAAGAAACTGTCGGTCCCGGAAGATTTAGCAATGATGGGATTTGATAATCCGGATTGGAGCGCCATCGTTTATTCGGGCATTACAACGATTGAACAGCCCACATACCAAATCGGGGTCGCTGCTATGGAAATGATCCTGCGCCGCATTGATGGACAGGCTTCCCCAGCGCAGACAATGGCATATCAAGCGAAATTKAATATAAGGAAAACGACTCCATTTATACAAAAATCATAAGTCTTCTAAACTTGAAGACTTTATTAACTCACAAAATGGTACCGATACCATTTTGGGGTCAGGAGGATTAATATGAAAGTCTTTGTATGCATGAATTCAATACCGGCCGAAAAGCTTCAAGCGCTCGGACATCATGACATCATAAAACTAGTAGCAGCCGCTGGAGCTGATGGAATCGAAATCAGAAAAGAATTATTGACGCCGGATGATTCTCTGGAAGAATTGGGTGCCTTATGCAGGGAGCTTAACTTGGCCATTTATTATTCCGCTCCTGAATTCCTGATCGGCTCGAAGCATCAAATGAATGAAATAGGTTTTAAACGCTTGGCAAGGGAAGCGGATGAATTGGGAGCGGAATTGCTGAAGATGCCTCTAGGAAACTACGATTTTTTTGAAACAGATATGTTTCGAATGAATGAAGCCTTGGTGGAAAATCTGCAAAACCGTGAAATGAAAATCACCATCGAGAATGATCAGACGCTTGGCGGTGGAAACGTAAACCGGATCGCTCATTTCCTGAGTTGCTCCGAAAAGTTCGATATCCCGATAAGATTGACATTTGATACGGGCAATTGGCTGTATACAGAAGAAGTTCCAATGGAAGCTGCGAAAGGTTTAGCGGGATATGTTGACTATATTCATTTAAAGCAAGTGAAACGCGAGAAAGAGGGCTGGGTGACTGAGCCGGTATCGATGCCGCTGCTGCCTGAGGTAATGGAGTTATTGGAAAAGTTTAATGGCGCTTGTCCGGTAGCGATTGAATTCCCGGTAACATTGGAAAATGTAGCGACTTATATTTCACTTATGAAAATGGAACAGGAGGTCAGCCATGAACGAGCTTAAGGTACTGACGATGGGAGAGGCAATGGCGATGTTCATCGCTGAGGATTCGGGCAGCCTTGATGATTGCATGCGTTATAAGCGTTATGTGGCAGGGGCCGAAACCAATGTAGCGATTGGCCTGTCAAGGTTAGGGATTAAAACTGCATGGATGAGCAAGGTGGGCGATGATTCGTTCGGGCGCATGATTATGAAAACGCTCACAAATGAGGGGGTGGATGTCTCCCATGTTTTGATGGATCCATTCAATCCAACTGGGTTCCAGTTAAAATCCAAAGTCGAACAAGGAGATCCGGTCGTTGAATACTTTAGGAAGAATTCAAGCGCCAGTAAGATTTCCCTGGAGGACTTTCCCCTGGAGAAACTCCCTTCAACTCAGCACCTGCATTTAACGGGGATACCTCCTGCCATTTCCGGCAGTTTCAGAGATCTGTCATGGCAAGTCTTGAAACATCTGAAACAAAAGGGTGTAACCGTTTCATTCGATCCAAATCTGCGTCCATCACTCTGGCCGAATGAAAGGGAGATGATCAGCATCGTCAATATGTTTGCGGAGGAGGCGGATTGGCTGCTTCCCGGAATTCAGGAAGGTGAAATTCTTACAGGATACAGCAACAAGGAGGATATCGCCAGTTACTACCTCGAACTCGGTGTTAAGCTTGTGGTGATTAAACTCGGGGAAGAAGGAGCCTACTTTGCAACCCAAAATGAAAGGAAGGAGGTACCTGGTTTTACCGTAACGGAAGTCGTGGATACCGTAGGGGCAGGAGACGGGTTTGCTGTCGGGGTAATCAGCGCTTTACTGGAAGAGGCATCGAATGAAGAAGCAGTTTTACGCGGAAATGCGATAGGGGCCAAGGCCGTGATGTCTTCCGGAGATCACGAAGGCCTTCCTGATATGGAAGAGCTAGAACACTTTATGAAAAAAGGAGTGCTTCAATCATGTCTCAATTACAAGTAGCTTCGAGAAAAAGGTGGATGAGATTGATCCCCTTAGTGTTCATCACATACAGTCTCGCTTATCTCGACCGTGCCAACTATGGGTTTGGCGTAGCGGGAGGAATGGGGGAAGACCTTAATATCACAGCCGGGGTATCCTCCTTTCTGGCCGCGCTGTTTTTCCTTGGTTATTTCTTCTTTCAAATTCCAGGTGCACATTACGCAGAAAAGAAAAGTGCCAAAATCCTGATTTTTTGGAGCTTGATTCTCTGGGGAGGACTGGCGACCTTGACGGGGATGGCAACAAGTGTGGCATGGCTCTATCCGATTCGCTTCTTGCTTGGTGTTGTTGAAAGCGCTGTTATGCCCGCGATGCTCGTCTTCTTAAGCCACTGGTTTCTAAAAGAAGAACGCTCCCGGGCCAACACCTTTTTGATTCTGGGGAATCCAGTTACTGTATTGTGGATGTCGATCCTTTCCGGCTACCTATTGAAGGCATTCGACTGGAGATGGCTGTTCATCATTGAAGGACTTCCGGCTGTCCTGTGGGCGTTTATCTGGTATAAGGTCGTCAATGACCGTCCCAAAGATGCCAAGTGGCTTACAGATCAGGAAAAGCAAGATATAGAAGCGACCCTCCAGAAAGAACAGGCTGCATTAAAACCTGTGAAAAATTATAGGGAAGCTTTTAAGTCAAAGCAGGTCATCGTCCTCAGTATCCAATACTTCATGTGGAGCATCGGGGTTTATGGGTTCGTCATGTGGCTGCCGTCCATTATTAAACAAGCGTCGAGCATGGATATAGTGGCAACGGGCTGGCTGTCAGCCGGACCTTATTTGTTAGCGGTCATTTCGATGCTGGCACTATCCTATTTTTCGGATAAAACATTGAATCGAAAAACGTTCGTTTGGACATCGCTGCTTGTGGGGGCAATCGCATTCTTCGGGTCTTTCATGCTCGGCACATCGAATTTCTGGCTTTCATATGCCCTGTTGGTTATTGCAGGCGGTGCGATGTATGCGCCATATGGACCGTTCTTTGCCATCATTCCTGAAATTCTCCCAAGGAATGTGGCAGGCGGAGCAATGGCCCTGATTAATAGCATGGGAGCGCTTGGCTCATTTGTAGGTGCTTATTTCGTCGGATATTTAAACGGATTGACCGGCGGGCCTGGAGCATCCTATATTTTCATGGCGGGATCGTTATTGATTTCAGCGTTACTCACATTGATGGTTAAAAAGCCTGCGGTTACGTCAGTCAAGCAAATGAAGGTGGTTTCGTCATGAAAATACAGCTGGCGTTGGATCGCATGAATATGGAGGAAGCCATTGAAATGGCACGAAGCGTGGAAGCCTCGATTGATTGGATTGAGGTGGGGACTTCCCAGATTAAAGAGTTCGGAGTGAATAGCATCAAAGAAATGAAAAATCACTTTCCGGATAAAAAAATCGTTGCCGACATGAAGACGATGGACAATGCGGCTTATGAAATGGATCTTTGCTTTCAAAGCGGGGCTGATATAGCTACGGTAATGGGGGCTGCATCGGATGTAACCATCCAAAAGTGCCTGGAAAAAGCGCGTGAATACAAGGGGCAGATCATGATTGATTTATTGAATGTATCCGATACCCGGCTTGAGCAATTACGGATTTACCGTCAGGCGATATTCTGTGAGCATGTAAGCAAGGACAGCCAGGAGAATTCAGGTCATGCCATGATCAATATGAGAAATCATGCTGGGTCCATGAGGGCTGCAGCAGGAGGGATCACTCTTTCGTCCTTGCCTGTAATGGTCAGGAAGGGGCTGGATGTCATCATCATTGGCTCGGCGATTACAAAAGCAAAGAATCCAGCAGAAGCTGCCCGTCTATTTAAGGAAACGGTGAATGGAAAGAAAGGTGTGAAGGAAGTTTGAAGAAGGAAATTGGGGTTATTTTAGAAGAAATGAACGGTGTATTTCACAAAATGGACGGAGGGGTAACGGATGTGCTCCTAAAAAATTTACGGACCGACACCAGGATCTTCATCGTTGGTGAAGGCAGATCGGGCTTCATGGCCAAAGCCTTTGCGATGAGATTGATGCACCTTGGCTTAAACGTCTATGCAGTCGGGGAAACGATTACCCCTTCGATTTCGAAAGGCGATCTGATCATAGCCATTAGCGGGAGCGGCTCGACCAAAAGTGTGATATCAGTTGCAGCAAAAGGCAGGGAAGTGGGATGCAAGGTGTTTTCGATCACGACGAATGACCAATCAGAATTAGCGAATGTCTCTCATGAGGTCTTGGTGATACCTGCAGCAACGAAAAATCGCTTGGAACATGAAACGAAAAGCGTCCAGCCGTTAAGTTCTTTGTTTGATCAATGTGTACATGTTTTATGTGATGCAGTATGCTTGGACTATTCACTAACCGAGTCCATCAGCCACGAGCTTACTTATTCCAAACATAGTAATGTAGAGTGAAATATGGCGGGACCCCTTCAGCGGGTRCCCGCCTTTTTTTGATAGGCTCTTTTCGTAAAGATTGTTGTTTTTAAAACGAATCTATTTTAGGTTGATTGGAGCGGAGGTGCGAGACTCCTGCGGGAGCAGCGGGAMAGGTGAGACCCCACAGGCGTTTACGCCGAGGAGGCTCACCGCCCGCCCCGCGGAAAGCGAGCACCTGGAGGGGAAATCAACCACACTGCACTACTTCGTAAATAGCAACAAAGTATGCGAAAACAGCCTTTTGATATGAAAAATGCCCTTACTCCCAAACGGGAATAAAGGGCATGCACCGTGAACAGGTCACGGTGATCATGAATTAATAAGCCAGGCTGAATAGGGCTTTGATGTGTGATAGGTAACGAACATTACTTGCTTCTTTCATCAATGTAGCCGGAAGGCCTTTAAGGGACGTGTTATTGGCCCCAACGGTTGCCACYGCATCCTTACGGCCAAGGCTCGCAAGTGTACCTGAGTTTACAGGTGAGAATTCTTCAAGYTTCTTGCCTTCAAATGCTGCATATAGGTTGTATCCAACAAGCTCMCCCATTTGCCAAGCATTTTGTGCAGTAGGAGCATATGGACGGCCGCCTTCTGGAGGGAACGCAACGGCACTGTCGCCGACAACGAATACGTCTTTATGGGATTTGGATTGCAAATACTCATTGACGGTTGCTTTKCCGCGATCCACTTCAAGGCCTGATTCGCCTACGATAGGAAGAGCCGCAACTCCGCCTGTCCAAACAAGCGTATTGGCCGTTATCGTYTGTCCGTCTTTCAATTCGATTTGATTTCCTTTAACACCCGTTACAGGCAGACCTGTCAGGAATTCAACGCCGCGTGCTTCCAAGCTTGTCATGGCACGTTCGATTAAGTGATCAGGCAGKACCGGAAGGATTTTTGGACCAGCTTCCACAAGCTTGATTTTCAAGTCCTTGAAGTCCACTCCGAACTTTTTGGCGATTTTAGGGAAATGATCCACGATTTCACCGATTAACTCAACGCCCGTCAATCCGCCGCCGCCAATCACGATGGTTGCGTCCGCTTCATTATTCGTTTGAGAATATTCGCGGATGCGATCTTCGATATGTTTGTAAATCTTGTTAGCATCATTWACGGATTTCAAGACCATGCTGTTTTCCTCAAGTCCCGGAATGCCGAAGAATCCTGTTTGGCTTCCCAAAGCAACAACCAGGGCATCATAAGATAATGTGGAACCATTGGCAAGTTTCACTTCTTTATTATCGACCGAGAATGACTCCACTTTGGAAATGACAAGGTCGATATCTTTTCCTTTGAAAAGCTTTTCCAAAGGAATGGAAACGGCTTGTTCAGAAATGGATCCGCCTGCAAGACGGTGCAATTCGGTGATGATTTGGTGCGTTGGAAATTGGTTCACCACTGTRACCTGCACTTCATCCTTTTTGTAATATTCACGTACGGATAAGGCAGATAGTAATCCTGCGTAACCTGCACCTAAGATGACGATTTGTTTTGACATAGTTAATCCCCCGTCCTTACTGATTGAAAGTTCATCAAATTATTTTTGGTTTTTACGTTCTGCAGAGACTTCAAGAAATGCTTGGGCGAAACGGAAAAGCTTTTGTGCTTCCGGATCTTTCATCATYCTTARCARACCAAAAAGACCGATYACATCATTATTCGCTTCTGCACGATCCTTAGCCTCGATGGCATTAGCAGCAAGCCCTTTCACTGAATGGACCACAGGTGTCGCGATCTCCGAAATGGCGCTGACCGTATCATTTTTCAACACATCATCAGTCGCAACCGATTGAGCGAAATCATAAGACTTTGTTAAAATATTCACTAACTCAGTTAGTTTTGGTAACTGCTCGACTAAAGTGTTCAATGATTCCTGAACCTCAGGCTTTAATAATTGGTCCAGTACATCTAATTGTTTTTGGCGGGCATTAAGTTGTTCAGTTTGTGATTGGGTAATCGTTTCTGACATATCCAATTCTCCTTTGCAATAAGCATTTTGTTGATGTAATTAGAAAAACTTGTAAAATATTACACAATGTGAGACGAGAAAAAATACTAACAAAAATGTAATAAAAGCTAAACTATAGTATATCCCTTTAGTGGCTTGAAAACAGCTGATTTTTTAAAAAAGATTCATAAAATCATCTTTTCCTGCTTATTTGAAGTACAGATATTAATGAAAGTTACCTGTTTTTACCTAAAGTATACTGTAAGAGGGTGTCTGCCATCGACGCCTGTCGTACATATTTCCATCTTGATTTGCCATCCTAAATGATGGAGGTGAAAAAATGTGACTGATCCAGAATCTAAACTTACAGAAGAGAATAATGATAAGAAGCTTCATAAACTGGTTGGCAGTATGGAATATACTAAAGCGCAACTAATGGAAGGTATGAATGGAATTTCTGAAGTTTACCTCAAAAACAGCGAGGAAGGCACATCGGAAACACCTGATAAATAATATTGTTGTGTAAGCATACTTAAATAGCAGGAACAACAGGCTTGAGAAAAACATACAAAGCGTGGAAGATAAATTCGCCAATGGCGAGCTGGATAGTCTCGATGTCATTCGCCGGTATGGTGTCATCATCGATTATGCAACGAATAAAGCCTTGCCGGAATCAACAAAACAGTTCCGTGCATCCATGAAAACCCGTTCATTGGCTTATTGGAAATAACGTGAAACAGGTTCCGAATTCACTCGGAACCCCAGACTGCAGATCAACTCGAAAAAAAACGAGTTGAACTGCCCCGTAAATGTTAGACACCAAACTAACATTTACGGGGTGTTTTTATGGCTAATTTTTCTGCCGAACAGAAAATATTCATTACACGACTTTACCTAGAAGGAAAGCACAGTTATATGGATCTTCAGAAAATATTTGAAGTTTCGTATCAAATGATTCAAGGATGGGTTCGTTTATACCAAATTCAAGGAGCCGATGGATTTAAGAAATCCTATACAAGTTATTCTACGGAGTTTAAAATGGATGTACTTAATTATATGAATGAAACGGGTATATCTTCTTACGACGCAGCCGCAAGGTTTAATATTTCATCTCCAGCGCTAATTCKGACGTGGAGAATAAATGTTAATGCCTATGGATTAGATGCCCTAATTTCTAAGAAAAAGGGGAGACCATCCATGAAAAAAGATATCAATCCATCCAAACAAATTGAAGGTTCGGTTAAAGATCTTGAAGAACGAATTAARCAACTAGAAATGGAGAATGCGTATTTAAAAAAGTTAAATACTTTAGTTCAAATGCAGGAAAAATYACAACCCAAATCAAAGCGCAAGTAATTTATGAACTAAAGTCCATTTATGAGGTTGTGGCCTTAATTAAAGTCGCTGATATTCCACGTAGCACGTACTATTATTGGGAAAAACGCTTGAATCGAGAAGATAAGTATTCGAAGGTAAAAGCCACTATTCAGTCTATCTATCATGAACATAAAGGACGTYACGGTTATCGTCGTATCACAAAAGAGTTAAAAAAATATGGGTTTTCTCACAATCCAAAGACCATCAACCGCCTCATGAATGAAATGGGCGTAAAATGTTTAGTCCGTATGAAAAAGTATCGTTCGTATAAGGGGCGTGTTGGTCGAATTGCSCCCCATATTTWRCAACGTGATTTTCAAGCCGAGAAAATGAATCAAAAATGGGTAACAGACGTAACGGAATTTCATTTATTTGGGGAGAAACGTTACCTATCCCCTATCCTTGATTTATGTAATGGTGAAATTATTGCCTACAAAGTGATGAAACGCCCTGTTTATAAACTTGTTGGAGATATGTTAGATGAGGCGATTAAACACCTAAAACCAGAAGATAMGGTCATCCTCCATTCGGATCAAGGGTGGCATTATCAAATGAAGAAGTATCAAAAAACCTTAAAAGATTCCCGCATTATACAAAGCATGTCCCGTAAGGGAAATTGTTTAGATAACGCAGTCATTGAAAACTTTTTTGGCTTGTTAAAGTCTGAATTGCTTTATCTCCAAGAGTTTGAAAGTATGGAGCACTTTGAAAAGGAATTAGATGATTATATACATTACTATAACCACAAACGAATGAAGGTAAAATTAAAAGACCTGAGTCCGATAGAATACCGAACTCAGGTCTTAGAAGCTGCTTAAATTATATGTCTAACTTTATTGGGTCAGATCAAATCTGTCTACAGTTTTTTATGTGCAATTTGAAAATTTGCCTGAGCCCGCGGAGGAGTGACATATTTGGCAAGAATGTGAAAAGAATCACGAGAGGTCAACTTCTCCAAACAAACAAAAGGTTTCGGAATGATACCATTCCGAAACCTTTTGTTTACACACTGAGACGATTCGTTGAGAATCGTCTTCTTTTATCTCTTTCTGCCAAGTCCCATGCCATTATACATTTTTCTGATCATTTTATTGGCTTCAATATTTGCCTTTTCTGCACCGCGGTCCAGAATTTCATCCAATTCAGGTGAATCGATCAATGCATTATAGCGTTCTTGGATTGGTAGGATTTCTCCAAGAACCACCTCAGCCAAATCACTTTTAAAGTCACCATAGCCTTTGCCCTCATACATCTCTTCAATTTCTGAATAGGATTTTCCACTGAAAATGGAGTATATGGACATCAGGTTGGAAACACCTGCTTTGTTTTCCTTATCGTAACGGACAATTCCTTCCGAATCGGTAACTGCGCTCTTGATGTTTTTTTCGATTTGCTTCGGATCATCCAATAAGGCAATCGTCGCCTTTTTATTAGGATCGGATTTGCTCATTTTCTTGGTTGGTTCCTGAAGGGACATGATACGTGCCCCTTCTGTAGGGAGGCTGATTTCCGGGATTTTGAATATGTCATTATGCTTTTTATTGAATCGTTCAGCCAGATCGCGTGTCAATTCAAGATGCTGTCTTTGATCTTCCCCGACAGGGACCACATCTGTACTATAAAGGAGAATATCGGCAGCCATTAACGGCGGGTAAGTGAGCAGTGCTGCGGATACCCCTTCTTTGCCAGCGGATTTGTCCTTGAATTGTGTCATTCTCTCAAGTTCCCCGATATAGGATATACTCTGTAAAATCCAGCCTGCCTGTGCATGCGCTGGTACTTCTGATTGAATGAAGATGATATTCTTTTCAGGATCCAGGCCAATGGCCAGATATAAAGCAGCCAATGTTTTAATGTTTTTCCTTAACTTGATGCGGTCTTGTGGAACTGTAATTGCATGTTGGTCAACAATACAAAAGAAACATTCATATTCATTTTGTAAGTTAACGAATTGTTTCATGGCTCCGATGTAATTTCCTAAAGTAACGGAACCGGATGGCTGAATGCCGGAGAAAATCCTTTTCAACTGCTAGTCACTCCTCTAAATACGTTTATTGATAAATGGATATTCGCTCTTCATTATTGTAAGGATAAATAGAAAATGAATCCACATTCTTTGAAAGAAATGTGCATGTTCCTGTGTGGGGAAACGCTCATTTGAATCTTGTGGAGGGCCGTTTTGTCCTGTATCGATGCCATTCTGAGAATACGAAATGTCCACTATACTGTATTTTAGCATTTATTCATATTAAATGTATAATCGAAACGGAAATCAAGCCATTAGAAAGGATTTCCGTTTCTTTTTTTGACATGGAAGAAATGAAGGGTTCGAGGAAAATCAAACCGTTTAACATATACCACAATGAGCAGACCATTTTAGGGAAGGATACTCACAAGGGAATACAGGATTGTGAACGTATTCTTAAGCTGAAACTTTGTAAAGCAGTTTTTTTAATTATTTATCATATATAGGAGTAAAGTTAATTGTTTGTGGTATTAAAGAAAGGGGTTTATTATATTTGTTGAATATTGATGACTGATGGCGAATGAGGTGGAGAAAATGAAACCAATGTGTAAATGGTTGATGACAGGTATGTGCATATTCCTGATTCAACAGCCAGTTCATGCGCAAGGCATGAACGAAACGAGGCAGGTAGCATTAGAAAATAAAGAATTGCCTGCGAGCGTACCGCGTTTTGTTTTTGATTCGGGGTTGAAATTCGACTATCCGGATGCTGTACGCGGAATATATGTGACAGGGCCTGCAGCGGGTGGCAATAAACTGAATGAACTTATCAAATATGTAGATGAAACCGATTTGAATGCGATGGTCATTGACATTAAGGATGACAAGGGGAACGTAACGTATAAAACGGAAGATCCCGACTCTCCATATGCTGGGATTGGTAAAGACTACATAAAAAACCCAAGGGCAATGCTGAAAAAATTTGAGGATAAACAGATTTATCCGATTGCAAGGGTTGTCGTCTTTAAAGACTCCCTTTTGGCCAAAGAGAAACCTGAGTTGTCTTTTTTAGATGGTGAAAAGGTATGGAAGAATGGTCGAGGGGAAGCCTTCGTTAACCCATTCTTAAAAGAAGTGTGGGATTATAATGTCGGTATTGCCATTGAAGCGGCAAAGATGGGCTTTAAAGAAATTCAATTTGACTATGTCCGTTTTCCCGAAGGATTCGAAAATAAAGAAGATGATTTGAAATATGATGTCGGTGAATATGATGAAGCGAAAATGAGTCATACAGCCAAAAGGGTTCAGGCAGTTACGGATTTCGTAAGTTATGCGAGGAAACAACTGGAACCATACGATGTCAAAGTGTCGGTGGATATTTTTGGATATGCGGCTACATTGCCTGAAGCTCCCGGAATTGGGCAAAACTTCACAAAAATCTCTGAGAATGTTGATGTAATTTCCTCGATGATCTATCCGAGCCACTGGACATCTTATTTTGGTATCGAAAAGCCTGATTTGGAGCCTTATAATCTCGTTAAGGAATATGCGAAATTGGAGAACGGGAAGCTGAAGGAATTAAAAACACCACCTACTTCAAGACCTTGGCTCCAAGATTTTACTGCCTCATATTTAGGTGATGGTAATTACCAAAGGTATGGTAAGGAAGAAGTGGAAGCCCAAATAAAAGCATTGAATGATAATGGTATTGATGAATACCTATTGTGGAATGCAGCAAATCGATATACAAAGGGAGTAGACTATACCCCATGAAAAAAAGGATGACCTAGGAAGTTCCTTCCGGTCATCCGAAATTCTCTCTGAATTACCGCTTTTTATTCCCGCCAACTTGACTCCACCCTGACTGAATTCGTTTCGATTGATCGAAAATATGAGAGTGACGTTTCCCGCCAAACCATTTTTCGCCGATGCCATTCGTCACAACGCCATTCACAGCCGTAATGCCAATAACGCAAGCGGCGACTAAAAAAAAGTCCAAAAAGTAGTTGATCATCAAAACCCTCCTAATATTTTCAAGCTATTCAAGTTCCATTGTAGTGGATAAGAAAAAATCTGGAAAGTATAAACTAGCAAATGAGGAGATTAAATTATGAATTGGTATGAAAAGCTAAACCAGTATTTCCCTATTGAAGAAATGAAGTCAAAAGAACACATAGAAGTTCTTTTAGAAGATAAGCAGGAAATATATAAAAAGGATGAAGGTCCCGACCATGTTTTATTATATGTGGAAGGGGACGAGTTTATATTCGTTGATTACCTTTTTGTATCAAAGAAATCAAGGGGGCAGGGACTTGGAAGGAAATTAATTCAAAAGTTGCAAAAAAAGCAGAAAACGATCTTGCTGGAAGTAGAACCAGTACAAGAAAATGATGATGATACATTTAAAAGGCTGAAATTTTATAAAAGGGAAGGATTCAAGCACGCCTCTTCGATTTCCTACAGCAGAAAATCGCTTGCCACCAAGGAGAATACGCCTATGGAAATCTTGTATTGGCCGGCAAATCCATCTGTCGATGAAGAAGATGTATTTGATTTCATGAAAGAGATTTATTCTGAAATCCATACTTACAAAGATGATGATCTTTATGGTAAATCTTATCAAGATGTAGATGATGTACTTAGCTTGAATGCAGGTCAGGAAGCCGATATTTTTAAAGAGATGGAAGTTTGAGTAAAAAGGGCCGGTTGTTAACCTGCCCTTTTTAGTTTGTCGAGATCATGTTTTTTAAAAGGATAATTTGGTTAATATTCAATAAAGTCATATTGGATGTAACCTCCAATATATCGAGAAATATGCGACACTCCTGCCGAGAAGCTGGCTAGCCGAGACCCCGCAGACGCTTGCGTCGAGGAGGCTTGGCAAACAGTCAAAGGAAAGGGAGCGGATTTCTGGAATCAACTGAAATGTAATTAACAGAAAAAACCGTAGGCTAGACTCATCCCGAACCAAATTTAAGATAAGGTGATCCTTGATGTTTTTTTACTGTAATCCTTAAAGGATGGAAGAAATATGCGACACTCCTGCCGAGAAGCCGGCTAGCCGAGACCCCGCAGACGCTTGCGTCGAGGAGGCTTGGCAGACAGTCGGCGGAAAGGGAGCGGATTTCTGGAATCAACTGAATCTTTTTTTAGACTGAAGACTATCTTTTATTGGCATATTCTGCAGGCAAATGAATATCCATAACTTCTTGGATGGTAGATTACTCCCTTATTGCGGATTCTTTCGAATTACCTTTTTTACTTTTGGAAATATATGTGCTAAAAGAATGGTTTTTCTTGTAAAAGGAGGAATTTGCTTTTTATTAAAGAAAATATATTAACATGATCTTGTTTATTGACAAGGATTGGGGGTAAATAAAAGTAACGAGATAATTAAATAATCATGAGGGCCGAATTGAGAGTTAAATGAGAATGGCAGGTATGTTTTTTCAATTAGAAAATGTGGTCTTAATGTATTACATAAAAAAATGAAATAGCTATAGTACAGCCTGAACAGGAAGTTTTAAAGGATTTTTTCAAATATCAAAAAGGGTATTCATTTTAAAAAAATTAGTGTATAATAAGGAACATGAAATACTTATTTAAAATTATTTCAAATTAGAGTGGTACTTATGAATACTAATAGTAGATTTCCCCTCATAGATCACCGATTCTATATTTAGGGAGTGTGAGTAAGCATGGTAACATTATATACATCACCTAGTTGTACTTCATGCAGAAAAGCAAAAGCATGGTTAGAGGAACATGAGATTGGATATAAAGAAAGAAACATTTTTTCAGAACCGTTAACGATTGATGAGATTAAAGAAATTCTTCGAATGACAGAAGATGGAACCGATGAAATCATTTCAACACGGTCAAAAACTTTCCAAAAGTTAAACGTAAATTTAGAGAGCCTGCCTCTTCAAGAATTATATAAATTGATCAAGGAGAATCCTGGACTGTTGAGACGTCCAATTATCCTTGACGAGAAACGGCTTCAAGTTGGTTATAATGAAGATGAGATAAGACGATTTTTACCACGTAAAGTTCGTACCTTCCAATTACGGGAAGCACAACGTATGGTCAACTAATAAGGTCTTTCAAGCTCTGCCAGGAAATGTGCAGGGCTTTTTCTTTATACATATCCGATTTTCCGCTGATTTTTTTAACTTAATGACGGGGAACATAACAGGATTGATAGGCGACAGCGGTCGTTTCTTAGCTGCAACTGGTCCCTTGAACCGGTCATCATTTAAAGAAAAAATAAGAATGCAGCTCATCATGCCATGTATATAATATGACATTGACGGCAGTAAGAGTGAAATTTAATAAAGCATTATGATAGTTGCATGCGGATGTATTTTTTTATAGAATGAATGGAATATTAGGCAAACAATTGTTTTTTAGATAAGTAATGTTTTTTATTTCCCTTCTTCAAGGTTTTGTCATAAAWTGATGTAAAATAGTCTGTTTTAATGACTATCATGATTTACAGTATTCACTTACGGGTAAAGAGCTTTTAAGAGCAATTTTCGCTTGGGGGTTATTATCCCTTCAAAATGAGAAAGGAAGGGAGAGGGGAATCATGGAAATCGAACGCATTAATGACGATACAGTAAAATTTTATATTTCCTATATAGATATTGAGGAAAGAGGCTTTGATCGCGAAGAAATTTGGTACAGCCGCGAGCGAAGTGAGGAACTTTTTTGGGAAATGATGGATGAAGTGCATCAGGAAGAAGAATTCATGATTGAAGGACCTTTATGGATTCAAGTTCAAGCCCTTGAAAAAGGCTTGGAAGTTTTGGTCACAAAAGCCCAGCTTGCCAAAGATGGTCAGAAACTCGAGCTGCCTCTTTCAGATGATAAGTTAAGGGATTTGAATGTATCAGACAAGATGGATACGCTTCTTGATCAACATTTTCATGGCAAAGATGAAGAAAGCGGTATGACATTCGAAGATGGTATGATTGAATTCATCACGACTTTCGAGGATTTCGAAGATGTCATTTCATTAAGCAAACGTCATGGCTTGGATGATTGGACGACTAAACTTTATGTTTATCAGAATAAATATTATCTTTATATCGAATTTTCCGAAGCGGAGATTGATGAGGAAGAAATCGATAATGTTCTAAGTCTTTTATTGGAATATAGCCAGGAGTCGCCTATAACGGTGCACATGCTTGAAGAGTACGGAAAGATAGTTATCGAAAATGATGTATTYACAACGGTCGATAAATATTTCGCATAGACTGTTGAGGCCGATTTCAGTAGAAATCGGCCTTTTCGTCTAAGGGGGTTTTTTTAGTGTTCCTGTGTTTGTTAATTGGAGGGAGTCTAGGTGAAGAATATAGTTGGCATCGGTCTGCTTATTCTCATGTTGGTCAGCACTTGGCATTTTCTGTTAAATGACGTTGATGGCGGGCTGATTTTTTATTCTAGCCTTATTTTGACCATTTTCTTGGTGATAATTGGATTCAACATTTTCCTCGAAAATCGAGATCCCATCCAGACCATAACATGGCTTGTTATTTTTTGCGCTTTCCCATTCATCGGTTTCATTTTTTACTTTTTGTTTGGCCGTAATTTTCGGAAAGATAGGATATTTCGCAAGAAGTATTTTTTGGATAAACAGACTTTCGTGAAAATAAGCGGCGAAGCGGGATATAATGAACGAATTATGGAAATGGGCGAGCACCCTCAGCAGTTAATCACTCTTGCAAATAGGCTGGGGAATAGCCCTGTATCATTTACGACCGAAACCAGGGTTTTACGGAATGGTGAGGAGACATTTTCCAATATCATCGAAGAATTAAAAAAAGCAAGACATCATATTCATTTAGAATATTATATTGTTAGGGATGACCGCATTGGCGGACTGCTAAAAGACATCTTGATACAAAAAGTAAAAGAAGGGGTAAAGGTCCGTTTTCTCTATGATGCGGTTGGTTCCTGGAAGTTAGCCCGATCTTATATCGATGAACTGAAGAATGCGGGAGCCGAAATGGTGGCCTTTGGTCYGTTGCATCTCCCTTTATTAAATAATAAATTCAACTTTCGCAACCATCGTAAAATAATTGTGATAGATGGCTCTGTCGGTTTCATCGGCGGCCTCAATATAGGGGATGAATATTTGGGACAAGACCAGAAATTCGGTTCTTGGCGGGATACGCATCTCATCATAAAGGGGGAAGCGGTCAGGACGTTACAGCTCATATTTCTGCAGGATTGGTATTATAGCACAAACAATAGTTTTTTAAGCGATGAATACCTCATGACCGGAATGCCGAACCATCACGGATATGGCGGAGTTCAATTGATTGGCGGAGGGCCGGATAGTGAATGGACGATCATTAAAAGCATTTTTTTTAAGATGATCACTTCAGCAGAAAAGTCCGTCTGGATTGCCTCCCCGTATTTCGTTCCTGATGACAATATCTTACAAGCGTTGAAGGTGGCTGCTTTAAGTGGTTTGGATGTCAGGCTTCTCGTCCCGAAGAACCCCGATAAACGTATCGTATTTCATGCTTCGAGAACTTATTTTCCCGAATTGCTTGCTTCTGGAGTTCGTATATTTCAATATAATGAAGGCTTCATGCATAGTAAAATCATCATAGTGGATGACCAAATGGCATCAATTGGGACAACCAATATCGATATGAGAAGCTTTCACCTGAATTTCGAAGTCAATGCATTTCTTTACCGGACGGAAAGTGCTCAGCAGCTGGTGAATGATTACATGGAAGATATAAAGGTATCCAAGGAAGTGGAGATTGATGAGTTTTCCAAACGGAATTTCGGTTTGAAATTATTGGAGTCCACTTGCCGATTGCTTTCACCCCTTCTTTAGATAGTAACTCTCTTTTATGCCGATCAGGCATTTTTTTTTTCACATTAAAAGGAATCCTAAGCGAACCAGGCGAATGTAGTGGGTGAGGAGGAGATGTATGCTAACTGCGATAAATAAAAAAGGGACTTGGATTACCCTCCCTGAAAAGATACCGGCAAACATGATTGATGACTGGAGAAAGTCAGCAGATTATTACTGTCCATGCTGCAAGATGGAATTGACCATCAAAGCGGGCAGTGTAAGGGTTCCGCATTTCGCCCATAAAAATAGTTCTTCATGCCGTGCTTCTTCAGAACCGGAATCCGCCTATCATTTAATGGGAAAAAGAAAATTGTTTCAGTGGTTTTTATCACATGGTTATCAAGTGGATCTAGAAGCCTACCTTCCCGAAATTAAGAAAAGGACTGATATTTTAGTGAGGATAGGAGGTAATCGTTATGCGATAGAATTTCAATGCTCAGTTATCCCCGAGGCGGAATTCATGGAAAGGTCAAGAGCCTATCAAAGCATAGGCATTAAACCAATCTGGATCCTCGCTGCAAAAAGCTTAAAAAGGAAAAGCTTTTATGAATTCAGTATATCCCGCTTCCAATGGCTCTTCGTCACCGGCAGCTTCCATCATCCGTTTCTTTGGATGTATTGCCCGGAAACTGATCATTTATCAGTATTGAAGAACCTCACTCCTTTTACCCCTAGAACCGTCTTTGCCGAATTGACAACAGCTTCTCTAAAGCTCCTTCCCCCTAGTCGGGCAGTGCCCCAAAACTGCTTTCGTTTCCCTTTCCTGCCTGTATGGAGATATAAACGAAATGGCTGGTCGCTCCATCGAGTGAAAACAGCACGCAGATGCGATCCTTTTTTCGAAGCCCTATATTTACATCATATTTCACCTGCGACACTTCCAATTGAAGTGGGTGTTCCCGTCAGAGGGATGCTGTTGATCGAAACTGCCTCAATCGAATGGCAGGCATGGTTATACATGGATGCGTTTCAAGAGAAAAGAACAGGGGAAAAGATTTATATGGCTGATATTATCCACATTTTTAGAAAGCGTTCAAAAAAAGGGGAAATAAAGTTCAGACCGTTGCCATTGCTTCATGAAAAAACCATCGAGTATCCTATAGATCAATATATCATGATTTTGGAACAATTGGGTTATTTATCAAAGCTGGAAGAAGGGGTTTTTAAAGTTGAAAAGGAATTTACCCTTCCCTTCACCAGTGATCAAGCTCAAATTTTGGAAAAAGATTTCTATGATAAGCATAAATTGATGATGGAAAAGGGGAATATCCAGTATAATCAGTGATGACATCTCAATTTATCTTGAATTCAGATGAAATGGCAGGATTTTTTTTGTAAATGGAGAAATAGTAATAAGAACTGGGAATTAAACAGAATGAAGCATTGTAGTGTTCAATCCGGTTTAATGAGTTAGCCCAATGGCAAGTTTCTATAGAATGGGGAGGAATTTTTATGGCACAGGAAACAAAAACGAATACATTACCTTCAAGAAGTGAAATAGCTCCTGAAGATACGTGGAGACTGGAAGATATCTTCGCAACCGAGGAAGATTGGGAAGCTGCCTTCAAAGCGGTAAAGGAAGACCTCAAGAAGGCGGAGGCGCATAAAGGGACGTTGGGAGAAAGCGCAGAAAAGCTATTTGCGGCCCTCCAACTTCAAGATGAGGTTTTCGAGAAGCTAGGAAAAGTTTATTCTTATTCACATATGCGCAATGATCAAGATACAACCAATCCATTTTATCAAGGTATGGAGGATCGGGCAAAAGCTTTATACGCACAGGCAGCGGCTGCGTTTTCATATATGGTTCCTGAACTATTGAGTATTGACGAAAGTAAAGTGGAAGGGTTTTTGGAAGAAAAAGAAGAATTGAAATTATATAAACATTCTTTAGAGGAAATTAATCTTCAGAGACCCCATATCCTATCAGCAGAGCAGGAAGAACTATTGGCGCAGGCATCAGAAGTACTCGATGCATCGGGAAATACTTTCGGTATGCTTAACAATGCCGATCTGAAATTCCCGACCATCAAGGATGAAGAGGGAAATGAAGTGGAAATTACTCACGGAAGGTATATCAGATTTCTTGAGAGTGAWGATCGCCGTGTACGTGAGGAGGCATTTAAAGGGGTATACAGCAAGTACGGGGAGTTCCGTAATACATTTGCTTCAACACTGTCAGGTGAGGTGAAAAACCACAACTTCAATGCCACGGTTCGAAAATATGATTCAGCACGCCAAGCGGCGTTAAGTAATAATAACATTCCGGAGACCGTATACGATAATCTCGTTAAAACGGTCAACGACAACTTGCCATTACTGCACCGTTATCTTGATTTACGTAAAAAGGTACTGGAATTAGATGAACTTCATATGTATGATTTATTCACTCCTCTTGTTAAAGAAGTGAAGATGGAAGTGACATATGACGAGGCCAAAGATTATGTCCTTAAAGGTCTTGCTCCGCTAGGGGAGGACTATTTGAACGTTTTGAAAGAGGGATTTGAAAACCGTTGGGTCGATGTGCATGAGAACAAAGGGAAACGAAGCGGTGCCTATTCTTCGGGGACATACGGGACGAACCCTTATATTCTAATGAACTGGCAAAATAACGTCAATAACTTATTCACGCTCGTTCATGAGTTTGGGCATTCGGTCCATAGCTACTATACACGTAAACATCAGCCATATCCATACGGGAATTATTCAATATTTGTAGCGGAAGTTGCATCCACTTGTAATGAAAACCTGTTGAATGATTATTTACTGAATTCGATCGAAGATGAAAAGAAACGCATCTATTTACTGAACCATTACCTGGAAGGCTTCCGTGGCACATTGTTCCGACAAACGATGTTTGCTGAGTTTGAACATACCATTCATTTAAAAGCTCAAAATGGGGAAGCGTTGACGGCGGATATGCTTACTAAGGAATATTATGGGCTGAACAAGAAATACTTTGGCGAGAACGTGACCATTGATGAAGAAATCGGTTTGGAATGGGCTCGTATTCCACACTTCTACTATAATTACTATGTTTATCAATATGCAACTGGAATCAGTGCAGCAACAGCATTGAGCAAGCAAATCCTTGAAGAAGGAGAGCCTGCTGTCAAAAGGTATCTGGAGTTCTTGAAATCAGGAAGTTCCGATTATCCGATTGAAGTACTCAAAAAGGCCGGCGTCGATATGACAAAAGCCGAGCCTGTACAAGAAGCCATGAATGTATTCGAAGAAAAATTAAATGAGTTGGAAGAACTTTTGAATAAATAGGATGTGGATAGGACCCGAACATTTCGGGTCCTTTTCATCTTTATCTGGATGTCCGTCATAATCCTTTAAAACGATTTCTCTGATTTAAGCTATGAAGAATTATGAACAAAACAAAAAATAAAATAGGGGAGGTAAAATACAGAGGAATGAGGTCCATGATACCGAGTAGCTGGACAAATAGCGACCCCATCAAGAGTATGAGTAGAATAAAGCCTTTCAATTTGGTCACCTCCAACCTGGCAGCAGTAAAAACTCATCTGCTCATTATTAGATAGTATGTTTTAGAATAAGCAGTATTCTAAGAATATGACAATAATGTGAAGTCGCGCACAAAGTTCTTGCAAATAAGGTGTGTAATCTGCTATAGTACAGATATAGAAGTTATCACATCCCAAACATATACCCCTTTGTTTGTTCGTCGTGAAATTTCTCCTATCCCCTTAATCGTATAAATAGGTGAAAACCCCAGCAAATTTCTTGATTTGCCGGGGTTTTTCATGTGCATGAAATATAATGGTACCGGTAGTAATAAAAGTTGAACGTAAGCTGAATGAATAAAAAGAAATGTTTAGTTATTATTGTGACGCATTTCACAAATAGACTCAATCCCATACTAAATCAGCTATCAAAACACGTATGGCCTAAAAATTAAAACCGTCTCTTATTTAGCTATATATACTAGAAAGGATAATAAAAGACGAAAAATATATATTGTGAACAATTTGTGAAAAGTTACACATATGGTTGAAACATAAATGGGTTATCTGTTATATTATATATTGTGAAGTGAATCACAAACAAACTTATACCCCTTTGTTTGATCGTGAAAAAGTTCTCCCATCCCCTTATTTCTTATAATAAAAAAACCATGCAATCTTTTGATTTGCATGGTTTTTCCTTTTTAATATATAACAAAGAAGCAGTCAAATTCATGACTGCTTCTTTGTGTATCTCCAAAACGTTCCGTATTTAGCAGGAATTTTCTCTGCCAACTGTTTTAAAACAAGCTTTTTCATTTCCAACTCGACGGTATTCTTACTCATATTATAAACCGTTTCAATCTCCTTTGTGGCCACTAGTTTGAAACAGCTTAGAAATTCTTCGAGAGAGGGAGGGGGTGCGGGTGCTGGAAGACCATTCAGCATATCTTCTAAAATTTGAACATATACCTCGTAAGAATAGACACCTGAAACCTTTATTCCCTCTTCTTCAATATTTTGATTGAAAAAGACAAGGGAAGGTATTTCAGTCACTTCCATTTCACTTGTGATTTTCATGTCACATTGAAAGCCTTTTGCTGCACTGGAAGAATTGATGTCATAAAGGAATTCCTCCACATCCAAACCGACCATTTTGGCACATTCGGTCAAGACCTCGATATTGGATATATCCTTTTTACCTATGAATACATATTCTTGAAGCTGCCTTAAAAAACGAATGGCCAATTTACGGCCCTGCAATTCCGCTGCCTTTATTGCGATGGAAGCTGTATATGGAGAAGAGATTGGGTTTTCAGACCAAAGGCTCCCGTCGCAGGACATTCCCGAGCGGCTGGCTGTCTTTTCCCAAACTTGAGCAAGGTTTTCATAATTTTTATTTTTCCCCATATTAAGAGAATCGATTTTACCGCTTAAAACATGGCGTAAACTGAACAGTTGGCCATATTCTATCTGTAATTTCCTAATAATTGGTTCTAAGCCCCAGCATTCGGGACAAAGCGGATCAACAAAAACATAAATTTCAATTGGCTTTTTTCCTATTTCATAGCAATGCTGCGTCTTGATCCAATCGGAAATATTGAAAACTGGTTTTTGTGCGCTCAACTGTCTTCTCCTTTCCCGTCAGTTCCGGATGTATTGATCATATGCTGTGCCGTCAAATAGAGGCGGTGATAGAAAAACTCCCTAATCTCACCTTCAAGGCCAACTTCGTCCATGGCTTGATACATGCATGAGAGCCATGCTTTCGCACGTTCTGGTGTAATTTCAAAAGGTATATGTCGAGCCCGCAACATAGGATGGCCATGCTCTTCGGTATATAAAGAGGGACCGCCTAAATATTGAGTCATAAATTGTTTTTGCTTACGGACCGTTTCAGTTAAATTGTCAGGGAATAGTGGCTGCAGATCCGGGTGTTGACTAACGTTGGAGTAAAACACATCAATTAATTTGTGTAATTGCCCTTCTCCAATTAATTCATATGGTGTAGGGTTCCCTTGCATCATGTTGATTACTCCTTTTAAAGAAAGATGGTTGATATTTAATCATATTTTATCAATGACGTACTGATATAACAAATATATAGCTTAAAGAAAATTTTACATCTGTAGTATGACACAAGGAAATGATCGAAGATGACAGCATTTGAGGAGCTTTACCATTTGTTCAAGGTGCGTGGAAGAAGCATATATAGACATGAAAAAAACTGACCCATCATAAATAAACAGGGTCAGCTTGCTTTAGCTTGAAAATGTGCCATAAACTTTTTGGACATAGTTCTGAGTTTCTTTAAAAGGAGGGATGCCGTTATATTTATCGACATTTCCTGGCCCAGCATTATATGCAGCAAGGGCAACCTGAATGTCCCCGTCATAACGAGCCATCATTTGACTTAAATATTTACTCCCGCCCATGATGTTTTGTTCTGGATCGGTTGCATCATCCACCCCAAGGCTTTTTGCAGTTGCTGGCATTAACTGCATAAGGCCGGTTGCACCCGCATAACTGGTGGCTTCAGGGTTGAAGTTGGATTCTTGTTTAATGACAGACTTAATCAGTTTTTCCGGGAGATTATATAAACTTGCCGCCTGGCTGATGATATGATCATAGTTTGTTGCGTTTCCGCTGCTCTGATTGTTAGCATGGGCAGCGGAAATCGGGTTGATGTTCATGGATGTCAGGCCGATGGGTTGAAGAAAGGACTTCTTCGCTTCCGTTTCCACATTGGATAATAAGGAACCCAATGTCTGCGAAGTGCCTAGAGCATCACCCGAAACCAATGCCGAGAGCATGTCCTGGAAAACGGATCGAGATGAATTTGTATTTTTGATGTTGCCGTTCGTGAATTGCTCGATTGCCTGCAATTCCATAAACGTTTTGAAATCTTGGATTTTCAAACTCTCCACCTCCGAATGGGTTCAACAGGATTATTTTTGGAATTTGGCACGATAAAACCTCTTAACCTTATTTTCGGTTTCCCTTACCGGAATTTTAAGGGATTCAAGGAGGGTCAGGAAGTTTTCTTTCCCGGCTTTTGCATCCGACACTTCATATTCAAGCTCAAAGTCTTCCTGATTCAAATACGAACTATGGTCTAAAACGAGCAGACCCTCTTTGTAAGGAAATTCAAAACGGTCTGTCTGTAGTGTCCCAAAGCAGGTAAAGTCTTTTGGATCAATTCCGCACTCGAGGATAAGATGTCGGATCTCGCCACCAGGGAATATGTTATGTTTCAGGAAGCCATATGCGGTTTCTTCAGGAATATCTTGATTCGTTTCCAATAATCCTTCTTTAGCGGGCTGTTTTAAAGTCAGCTCGTATCGCCCATTTTTCTCCCTGATCCTAAGTGCAGAGTCTTGCTGTTTCAAAGAGAATCCAAGTGTATCGAAGTAATGGTTTTTCTGTGTTTTAAAGTTCGATGCCCCGACATGAAAGTATTCGATCAGTTGACGAAATTCTTTTTCGCTTAAGAGGTTTTTAAATTCAATTTCAATATGCTGGTTCATGTGTCCCATCCTTTCTCGCTTATTCTTAGGTTAATCATATAAGAACCATTCCAGCTGTCAAATTGAATTCAATAATTTTTTGCTATTGTACTTGAATTTTTAGGAATCAATTGCAGGATATGATAAAATATAAACGTTGAGCACGAGAATTGGTCAATCGTATATATAGAAATTTAATACATATTCTTTGCTAGAGAAAGATTTAATAGGATCCAGTGGTGAATTGGCATAAAGTCATTTGGCTGCTGGGTTTAGGAGAGCGTTCTGCCCATACCAGAGTTGAACAGGCGCTTTTTAGATAGATATAGGTGGTGTGGCAATGGAGAGTTGGGACGATTTCTTGGCGCCTTATACTCAGGCTGTCGAAGAATTGAAGGTTAAGCTAAAGGGTTTAAGGAAACAGTTTGAGAGAGAGAATATTCACTCACCGATCGAATTTGTAACAGGCAGGGTAAAGCCGATTGTCAGCATATTGGATAAGGCGAGCCTAAAGGACATTCCCATTGATAAATTGGGAACTGAGATCCAGGATATTGCAGGGCTTCGCATGATGTGCCAGTTCGTGGATGATATCGAACAGGTGGTTGAACTTTTACGAGGTCGAAATGACTTCGAGATAGTCGAGGAGAGGAATTATATTTCCCATAAAAAAGCTAGCGGCTATCGTTCTTATCATGTTGTAATCCGCTATCCGGTCCAGACGATCCATGGCGAAAAGAATATCCTTGCCGAAATTCAAATCAGGACTCTTGCGATGAATTTTTGGGCGACGATTGAACATTCTTTAAATTATAAATATAAAGGCATTTTCCCGGAAGATATTCAACTGCGACTCAAACGTGCAGCTGAAGCTGCCTTCCTGCTTGATGCAGAGATGTCGCAAATCCGTACGGAAATCCAGGAAGCACAGCGTCTTTTTTCCCGGAAGAAAGATTCTTGAACAAATAAATGGGTAAACGAGAAGAAATCTAAATTGAAGGTGGGATTACATGAAATTTGCGATTACGTCAAAAGGAGATGCGAAATCGAATACTTTAATGCAAAGGATGCGAACGTATCTTCAGGACTTTCATTTGGAATATGACGAAGATCAGCCGGATATTGTCATTTCTGTCGGTGGTGATGGCACTTTATTATATGCTTTTCACCGTTATAAGAATCGATTGGATAAAACCGCCTTTGTTGGAGTACATACAGGACATCTTGGGTTTTATGCAGATTGGACCCCTGATGAAATTGAAAAATTGGTGATAGCTTTAGCCAAAACCCCATTTCAAATAGTGGAATATCCACTGCTCGAAACGATTGTCCGTTATCAGCATGGAGGACGGGAAAACAGATTTTTGGCTTTGAATGAATCGACAGTCAAAAGTGTTGAAGGGACGCTCGTAATGGACGTTGAAATACGCGGCCAGCATTTCGAGACGTTCCGTGGAGATGGTTTATGCATTGCGACCCCATCTGGAAGCACGGCGTATAATAAGGCGCTTGGCGGGGCCATCGTCCATCCATCAATCGATGCCATCCAGATTACCGAATTGGCATCCATTAATAACCGGGTGTTTAGAACGGTAGGATCTCCACTTCTGCTGCCGGCACATCATACATGTATGTTCAGGCCGGTCAATGCGGTCAATTTTCAAATTACGGTCGACCATTTGTCCTTGCTTCAGGAAAATGTAAAGTCGATACAGTGCCGGGTGGCAGATGAAAAGATCCGATTTGCCAGATTCCGCCCTTTTCCTTTCTGGAAAAGAGTGCATGATTCATTTATTGCTAATTAAGGAGATAGACTCACCTCATGTCAAATCAAAACTTTTCTTTGACCTGGTCGGTTTCTGAAGAGGATTCTGGCTCTTTATTGCGAGAGTTTCTCAGCAAATGCGATATTTCAAAACGAGCATTAACGGATATTAAGTTTAAAGGTGGATATATCCGGTTGAACGGTGAAGAAGTAACCGTAAGGGAACGGATTGAAACAGGTGACACCGTCACCGTCATATTCCCGCCGGAGCAGGCAAGCGAAGGCCTTTTACCGGAACCGATCCCCCTGGATGTCAGGTATGAAGATGAGTTTGTATTGGTGGTGGCCAAGCCCCCTTTCATGAATACCATTCCTTCCCGCGAGCATCCCAACGGCAGTCTGGCGAATGGCTTGGCGGGTTATTATAGGAAGACGGGAGTACAGGCGACGATCCATATAGTTACACGTCTTGACCGGGACACATCAGGTCTGGTTTTAATTGCCAAGCACCGGCATATCCATCACCTATTAAGTGAACAGCAAAAATCAGGACAGGTTAAACGGAGATACCAAGCCATAGCTGAGGGGATCGTTGAAGGACCTGTAGGAGAGATAGTGGCGCCAATCGGACGAAAATCGACCAGCATCATCGAACGGGAAGTTAGGGAGGATGGCCGGCATGCCTGTACCCTATTTAAGGTATTGGCACACACAGAGTCCCATACATTCCTTGATTTGGAACTCCAAACAGGGCGTACGCATCAAATCAGGGTCCATATGGCTCATATTGGTCACCCGCTGGCTGGTGATGATTTATATGGAGGGAACAGGAGAGGTATACCTCGCCAAGCCCTGCATTGTTTTGAGCTGAAATTTTTACATCCTTTCACAAAGAAGATGATGTTGTTTCAAGAAGAGTTGCCAGAAGATATGTCCCGTTTGCTCGATGGAAGTAAAGGATGGCATTCCTGATTTTATAACGGGGCACATTAAAACGAACGATTCAGGATTTTGAAAAAAATCATGGACGCAAAAAAACTCACCAAGATGGCGAGTTTTTTTGGTTAATCAAAAGATGTCCTGAATTTTTCCGCTATATATGGCATGGTTGAAGGCACTTCTTGAAGATCCATTTCGGGATAACGGACAGCCGTCAGTTTTCCACCGAAGACGCAGCCTGTATCAATATTGTATGTATGATTGACTTGTCTAGCTTCAGGGACAGGTGTGTGGCCATATACGATCCAAGATTCCCCTTTGTATGATTTGGCCCAGTCTTTCCTGACCGGAGACCCATCCGGATGTTTGGAGCCATTTATATCACCATAGAGGACAAAGGTTTTTACTTTACTGCTATATTGACCAATATAGTCACTGCGAATTCCTGCATGGGCAATGATCAATCGCCCTTCATCCATGATTTGATAAAGTGGGGAGCGTTCATATAGATCCATGAATTTTTTTCGGATTTTCTTCTGCTCCCGACTGTTCAGTGATTCATATTCAGCTACAGTAGTTTCTAAACCGTGTGATATTTGTACTTTATTGCCTGAAAAATAACGATACAATTTATTGCAGTGGTTACCTGGGGCATACCTTGCTATATTTTGGTTAATGACTAATTCATGGACAACCTCGATTACTTGAAGGGAATTGGGGCCGCGATCGGTTAAATCCCCTACAAAGCCGAGAATACTTCCAGAGGGATGTACAGGAACCCCAGTCTCCCATGTATAGCCCATTTTTTCGGTCAGCTGCCTGAATTCAGCGAAACATCCATGAATGTCCCCTATGATATCGATGTTCATTTGACACATCCTTTGTTTGTTTTGTATATGTTTATGGTATTAGTATAGTATTATTTAAAAAATAAAATATAAACGAAGAAATGAAAAATTTGTTTTAGGAGGTGTATGGTTATGGAGGAGATGAAGGACCGGGAGAGGGAGCGGGAGAGTAGTCAAGTGAATAACGAGTTTTTGCTTGAAGCGCTTAAAACGGAAAATCTAGATCAGTTCCGTACGGAGTTCCTCGAAATGCATCCTTATGATCAGGCTCAATTTTATACAAGCTTGTCAGATGAATTCAGATCCGTCATTTACACATATTTGTCACCGGAAGAAATGGCGGACCTTTTTGAGAATATAGAAATAGATGAAGAGGATTATGAAAGCCTGTTGGCTGAAATGAATCCTTCTTACGCTGCCGATATGCTTTCCCATATGTATGCGGATGATGCTGCTGACGTCCTGAATGAAATCAATGATGAGCAGGCCGTCAGCTATTTGACCATCATGGATGATGAAGCGGCAAGCGAAATCCAGGAACTTCTGAATTACGAGGAATCTACGGCAGGAAGTATCATGACGACAGAGTTCATTGCCATTGAAGCAAATGAAACGGCTCGATCAGCCATGCAGATCTTAAAAAGAGAAGCTCCGGATGCGGAAACGATATATTATGTGTTCGTTACCGATCAGGAAAAGAAGCTGCTTGGTGTTTTATCGCTCAGGACTTTGATCATTGCAGATGAAGATGCTTTAATTGGTGATTTAATGGATGACAGGGTAGTTTCCGTACCTGTATCTGAAGACCAGGAAGAGGTGGCACGAAAAATAAGGGACTATAACTTCCTTGCCGTGCCGGTCGTCGATTTCCAGAACCATTTGTTAGGGATAATTACGGTTGATGATATCATTGATGTCATGGATGAAGAGGCATCCGATGATTATTCTAAACTCGCCGGTATATCTGATCTGGATCATGTTGATAAGAGTCCATTTTCAGCTGCAAAAAAACGGCTGCCATGGTTGGTCATCCTCTTGTTCTTAGGCTTGCTGACTGCGAGTTTGATCGGGCGATTCGAAGAGACACTAAGCCAAAAAGCGATTCTGGCTGTATTTATTCCATTGATTGGCGGCATGGCTGGAAATACAGGAACACAAGCATTGGCAGTGGCGGTCAGAGGAATCGCAACAGGTGAATTAGAACAGGAAAGCAAGTGGAAACTAGTCCTTCGAGAGGCTGGAACTGGCCTTATTATTGGTCTGACATGCGGAATTGCCATCATTTTCATCGTCTATTTTTGGCAAAAAGATTTAATGCTGGGGTTATTGGTCGGTATTTCGATTTTCATAACTCTGATCGTTGCCACACTTGCCGGTTCAATCGTCCCGCTTCTCATGCATAAAATGAAAATCGATCCAGCAGTAGCTTCAGGTCCTTTCATTACAACTATAAATGACCTTATCAGTATTCTTATTTATTTTGGATTAGCAACATTATTAATGGGCTATTTACTATAAGTCAAAGATGGCCCTCCTGGAGGGTCATTCCCAGAGGACTTTAGAAAACGGTGTTTTTATCAAAGGAAATTTGATATACTGTCATTAGTAGCAGGTACTAATAACTTGTATTAAAAATAGGAGGTCACATACGATGACTTTTTCATTAGAGGGAAAAACGTTTGTCATAATGGGTGTTGCGAATAAAAGAAGTATTGCTTGGGGAGTTGCCCGTTCCTTACATAAAGCAGGTGCAAAGATGATTTTCACTTACGGAAAAGACCGTACGGAAAAAAGCGTTAGGGAACTCTCTTCTACATTGGAAGGGGAGCCCTCCATCATTTTACAATGTGATGTAACGAAGGATGAAAGCATTGAAAAATGTTTTGCGACGATTAAGGAAGAAACAGGTATCATTCATGGCGTGGTACACAGTGTCGCATTCGCTAACAAGGAAGAACTGGACGGTGAGTTCGTCAATACGAGCCGTGAAGGGTTCTTGCTTGCCCATAATATCAGTTCATTTTCTTTAACGGCTGTAGCTAAAGCGGCGAAAGAAATCATGCCGGAAGGCGGCAGCATCGTCACAATGACGTATCTTGGCGGTGAACGGGTCATGCCTAATTATAATGTAATGGGAGTGGCTAAGGCTTCACTTGAAGCCAATGTCCGTTACCTGTCAAGTGATCTTGGCAAAGATAACATTCGAGTGAATGCTATTTCAGCGGGACCTATCCGTACCCTATCCGCAAAAGGTGTTCGCGACTTCAATACCATTTTAAAGAAGATTGAAGAAGAAGCACCGCTTCGTCGTACAACGACACCAGAAGAAGTAGGGGATACGGCAGTATTTTTATTAAGTGACATGTCCCGCGGGATTACCGGGGAAAATATCCATGTGGATTCTGGTTACCATATAATCGGATGACAGTAAAAGAAGGGGACCGATATCGGTCCCCTTTTTTATTGATTTTCCACTCCTCAGGAATCCTTAATTGCTGCATCCTCATTTGAAATCTATCCGATTTTTTTCATCTTCAAATGTTTTAGTTTTCTCCATAAATGCCCAGCATATCCAAGCTTGGTTGATGTCCTTTTTTGAAGGAGTGTCACATCTCCAGCATAAAGAAGGGTGAGTTTCATATAAATGATACATAGAGCGGATATTCATTGTTTGCGAGAATCGGCATAAAGCGGCTTTCAACCCTATTCGAGAAAAAGAAGGAGGGGTATCATGGACGTGGAAAAAGTTGGTGTGCCTTGTGCTGATGGAAAAAAAACTATACAAAATACGCTGAAGAGACATATCAATTTACATGGAAAAAATATCAGTACTTCATATACCGCCGAGGAATTGGTGGAGCTATTGTCACGACTTCCAGCCTTTGCACCTAAGCCTGTTTGTAAGTTCATCATCAATGACCGTACACTATTCGGGAAATTGGAACAAAAAAAAGAATCCAGTTTGTTCATAAGGCATAAATTCGGGAAAAAAGTTGTCCAATACCAAATGGAACAGCTGCAGTCCGTGGATATTCTGAAATATTAAGGAGGGTTTTCATGTCAGGGAAAAATGGCGATAAGGAATCCAAACCACTTATATATGTCGATCAAGCAAAAATATCAGATCTGCGTGGAAATATGCAAAGTGATTTTCGAACGAAAAAGGCTAAACCTCAAGACAGCGCTGAGCCGGAACTTCAGGAAGAAGCCGAGCATAAAGAAGAAAAAATCGAACAGGTCAAACGCGAATTTGGTGTTTATGATGCCATGATGGAAATTGAAAAAGAGATTACGGGATTAAGGAAAATCACGGAAGAATATGTCCCTGAGCAAGCTCCGGTTGAAAAAATGGAACATCCTGAACAAATAGAACAGGAAAATGAAAAGCCAGTTAAGAGAAAAAGGAAAAAGGTGGAGAAGAAAGAATCTTCACGTGACATCATTTCCCGCCTATCCAATCATCAAGGTTTTCCAAAACCATTATGTGAGGCTGTAATTAACGGAGAAAAGCTTCGGTTTCATGTGTTGGGCATAAGAGGGGAATCAGTGAAAATTAAAAGAGGGAACCATATCCGTTTCGTGGGTCTGCCGGATATCATCGATGCCAAAATAATTGAAGAATCCAAGTGAAGGAGCAATATTAAATGTTTCCCCCACATAGTGAATTTACCTTATTTATCATATTAGGCTTGGCTTCCTTCAGGCTGACACGCTTGATCGTTTTCGATAAAATCATGGAGCCGCTGCGCAGCCCCTTTTTTAAAGAGATAGAGGAAAAAAATGAAGAAGGAATTGTGGAAATATTTTTAATGCCCAAGGAAAAGGGCCTGCTGGGGTGGATTGGTCAATTGCTAAGTTGTTTTTGGTGTGTGGGTGTCTGGGTCAGCCTTTTTCTGGTTTTCCTATATATCCAACATTGGTTTATAGGAGACGTACTGATATTGATCCTTGCCGTTGCAGCAGTAGGAGCGATAATTGAGGTCATAATCAGCAAAATTATGGACATTTGATTGGAAACAACTTGTCTAATCATTCATATAGTATGATATAGATCTTAAAGGAGGAGTCATGAATTGAATCAGAAACAGAATAATCCATGGGCATATGCAAAACCGATAAAAAAAGATCAGCCAATCAAAATCAAGAAAGATTGTGGCTGTAATAATAACAATAAAAATAAAGGCTATTGAGTGAAAAAACTCTTCCATTTTGGAAGGGTTTTTTTATTTCCTAATCCTACCATTCATAAAAAAAACGTTAAACAAGAAAATAACAATAGAACGATAAATTAGGATGTGATTCTATGTTCAGACAAGGAAGATATTTTAAGGGAAGCTGGCTGATTTTTATAGTTGTTTTGTGTGTGCTTACGGCGTGCAGCAATCAGAATGATGGAAAAACCGAGAATTTCGCGATGATTAAACGTACGAATCCTGAACCGATGGATATCATTAATGGAATGGATGAGAAGGATGAAAAGGGACTGATCTCAAAGGTAAAGGAAACAGTTGCTAATGAAGACACAATCTATGACGTGATCGTCGTGAAAAACGGGAAAAAGATTATCGTCGCCTATAAAGTTAAGCACTTACAACGTTTTCATATGAAGAAAATTGAAAAGACTGTGACTGAAAATCTGGAAGAAAAGTTTCCAGAGAATGATTTTATTGTTTCAAGCGATTATAAAATCTTTTTGGAATCAGTAAGGTTGAACGAGTTACTCAAGGAAAAGGATGTTCCCGAGAAAAAGGCAAGGAAGAAGTTCAAGGAAATTGAAGAACTTCAAAAAGAATTAATTTAGAAGAGAGGTTCAACACATGAGCGGCAAGGATAAAACGACCCCAATACAGGATGCGTATCAAAAGCTACAAGGGAAGCATGAAATTAAAAGACCAATAGTGAAGAATTGTTTGAAGGCCTTTTTAGTAGGTGGCATTTTCTGTATAGTGGGACAAGCCATTTCCTACTTCTATATTTATTTTTTCAACTTTACAGAGCAGACAGCTGGAGGTCCGACAACGGCTACCATGGTGTTTCTGGCCCTTTTGATGACCGGTTTCGGATTTTACGACCGCATTGGCCAGTTTGCTGGGGCAGGGAGTGCTGTCCCTGTCACTGGGTTCGGAAACGCAGTCATTTCTGCAGCAATCGAACATCGGACGGAAGGATTTGTACTTGGAGTTGGATCCAATATGTTTAAATTGGCCGGATCGGTTATTTTATTCGGAGTATTTTCAGCCTTTGTCGTGGCGTTGATAAAAACGATTTACCTAATGAGTGGGGGCTAAGCGGTGTTAAAGGGAAAACAAACATGGATGTTCACCAATAAACCGGTCATCTTGGAAACAGGGGTAACAGGAGGGCCATTTGAAGCTAATGGAGAAATCGCGGGTGATTTCGATATTCTTTACGACGATTTATGGATGGAGCAGGATTCATATGAGAAGGCTCATCGCCATTTGATGGAGAAAGCGGTAGAGCTTGCTTTGGAGAAAGGGGAGATTGACAAGGAGCAGGTACAGTTTTTCTTGGCTGGTGATTTAATCAATCAGGTTACACCGACAAGCTTTGCGGCAAGAACCAATGGAATTCCATATTTCGGCTTGTTTGGAGCCTGTTCCACATCGATGGAAGGTCTTGCTCTAGCTGCCTTCATCACTAATTATGGCGGGGCTAACTATGTGTTGACAGGTGCATCGAGCCACAATGCAGCTGTTGAAAAACAATTTCGCTATCCAACTGAATATGGCGGGCAAAAGCCACCTACAGCCCAATGGACGATAACAGGAGCAGGGGTGGCGCTGGTTGCTCCTAATGGAAGCAAGCAAGGGGAATATCCACATATTGTCTCGGCCACTATTGGTAAGGTCATTGACATGGGATTGAAAGATCCTTTCAACATGGGGGGAGCAATGGCCCCGGCTGCAGTCGATACGATACTTGCCCATTTCAAAGATACTGGTTTGACCCCGGATGATTATGATTTCATCATTACTGGGGATTTAGGTCAAATAGGGAGTGAGACAGCCCATGACTTATTGAGACAAAAGGGCTGTAATATCAATCAGGAAAAATTCAAGGATTGCGGATTGATGATTTTTAAAAAGGACCAGCCTGTTTTGGCTGGCGGGAGCGGTGCGGGATGTTCGGCAGTCGTTTTATACGGTCATATATTAAATGAAATGATTTCCGGTAAATATAAAAAAATCCTGCTTGTCGCAACAGGAGCGTTATTGTCGCCGCTTTCTGTCCAGCAAAAAGATACGATTCCGTGCATCGCCCATGCAGTGTCCATTGAGTATGGGATGAATTCATGAAAAAGGAGGGATTTCGATGTTAGCAATGTTTTTTTGGGCCTTTGTCATCGGTGGCTTGATTTGTGTAGTAGGCCAGCTACTTTTCGATGTTGCTAAGCTGACCCCAGCACATACGTTAAGCTTATTCGTTGTAATAGGAGCTGTTCTTGGCGGATTTGATTTATATGAGCCGCTGGTTGACTTTGCCGGTGCAGGAGCAACCATACCGATCGTTTCGTTTGGGAACTCGCTGGTGAACGGGGCGATGATGGAATCGGAAAAACATGGGCTCGTTGGCGTACTGACAGGTATGTTTGAAATTACGAGTTCCGGTATCTCTGCAGCAATCATTTTTGGATTCATCGGAGCATTGGTTTTCAGGCCAAAAGGATAAAATTAGCGAAATAGGCAGCCTTGGAATGGGACATGGCCTATACATATTTGTCCAGACCTACATATGTTATCAGTAAGCTTTAGCGAGAGCGAGGTGATATGTATGTTTGGTTTTGGTGGCTACGGTTGTTGTGGCGGCGGCGGTTATGGCTACGGCGGCGGATATGGCGGAGGCTACGGCGGCGGTTCTACTTTCGCGATAATCGTTGTATTGTTCATCCTATTGATCATTGTAGGGGCTTCTTTCTGCTAAGGCGTAAAAGGAATAGGCAGAAGAAGCCTATTCCTTTTATTTTTTTTGTATGGGCCTAGCACTTTTTTCTGATAATGCCATAGGATAGGTACAGAAAAGGGAGGGGCTTAAGTATGGATAATAACTTTTTTAAAAACATAGAAGGTAAAACCGGCGTAAATATGAAAGATGTATTAGAATTGGCAAACTCGCTGCAAGGAGCCAACTTCAAAGATGAAACAACGGTTAGAAACGTCATTAAGCGTGTTTCAAAAATAGCGAATAAACCGGTCAATAAGGAAACGGAAGATAAAATCGTTCATTCCATCGTAGCTGAAGGGAATAAACTTGATTTCGGGACGATATCCAATATGATAAATAAAAAATGAAAAAGGGCCTGCTATCATGCAGGCCTTCAGACTGCAGACAAACTTGAAAAAAAGCGAGTTTGCCTGCAGTTTTTTAAACTAAAAAAGTCCATTTGCAAGATTTATAGTATCGGCTTTTGGTCAAAGCTTCAGGAAACGTGATGGATGGGCAGTCCGTCCGCGTCTAGTTTGCAGGATGGAAAGGTAAAGATCCTTTTTAGCCCTGGTTGCCGCTACATAGAGCAATCGTCTTTCCTCTTCAAGAGGGGATAGTTCCCCTTTTCGGTAAGATTCAAGTGCGAAATCATGAGGAATGCTGCCATCGACAGCAGCAAGGACATATACGGTTTGATATTCAAGCCCTTTGGAACGATGTATGGTGGTAAGCTGTATGGCGTCCTTAAAGTGTTTCGATAGCTGTTTAATCTCTTGGACCATCGCAGTCATATGATCGACATGTTCAATGAAAGCGGCGACGGTTGGAAAACGATTTGCCGCCACCTTTAAGTCACGGATGTCATCGGATCCTTTTTCCAGGTTCGCATCATTACCGCGTTTTTTTACATATTCCTGGTATCCTAAATCTTTCTCTATGATCTCTAACGCTACGAGTGGCGACATAATTTTTAAAGACCGAATCTGTTCAGGAATCGTTTTTAATTTTCGTTCTTGAAAAGCATGTYCAGTCTTAACAAAAGCAAATGCATCGATGAAGTCACAATCCTGCAATATTGTCATTGCTTTTAACTCTTGTAATATACTTTGCTTTAAGAATAGGGAGGAAAGGACTTCAGATGCTGCCTTGCTGTCATGCGGGAACAAACTCAAGCGCATAAAGGCAAGCATGCCGCGAATGACCTTGCGCTGATAAAACGAATCCGCATCCTTTTCAATGACGAATGGCAGATTGGAAGCGGCAAGCCGTTCAAAAATGGCCCTGGACATCGTGTGTGTCCTGTACAATACTGCAAAGTCCCCAGGGTTTGCTCCCTTGGATATTTTCTCTTGGATATCGGATACGATCATCGTCGCTTCCAATTCTTCATCATAAGGATAAAATAAAACAGGTGGATTTCCTGAATCATGCTGTGCCCTCATCTTTTTCTCCATCCGGTTCTGGTTTCGCTTGATCAAGCGGTTCGCTGTAGCGACAATTTCATGGGAAGAGCGGTAATTCTCCGTCAGCTTCACCACTTGGGATCGAGGGAAGTCATGATTGAAATTCAAAATATACTTCGGATCGCTTCCGCGGAATGAATAGATGGATTGGTCATCATCTCCAACCGCACATACATTTTTTGATTCAGCAGAGAGGAGTTTTATCAATTCATATTGAACTTTATTGATATCCTGAAACTCATCTACCAAAAAATAGTTAAACCTTTGCTGATATTTCTTTAAATAATCTGGGTGATTTTTTAAAAATACATAACAGCCTACAAGCATATCATCAAAATCATACTTCCCTGTTTGCTGTTTATATTCTTCATATTTCTTATATAAAAATAAACACGATTTCTCCCAATCGTCCTTAGGGTGAATATCTTCTGGAAAGGCCAAAGAGTTTTTCCAAAGCCCGATTTGTTGAAGGGCCTGATCATATGCAAATTCCTTATCATCAAGTTCCAATTCCCTGCCAGCCTGTTTCAATACCTTTTCTTTTTCCCACTCCCACTTCAATAGGAAATCGCGCTGCCATTTGGCTGGTTCGTGGAAAATCAGGATTTTATAAAAGATGCTATGAAATGTCCCGCTAACGATTTGAGAAACAAGGGAGGGTGTCATATAGGGATAACCGAGCAGACGCTGCTGCATTTCCTTTGCGGATTTCGCCGTAAATGTTACAAGCATGATACTTTTGGGATCAATCTTTTTCACTGTGAGCATATAGGCAGTGCGTACCGTCAATACGCGGGTTTTCCCGCTACCTGCTCCTGAAAGGACAAGGATGGGTCCATCGATCGTCATTACCGCCTTGAGTTGCTCTGCATCGAGAACAACCCCTGAAGAGGATAATTCTTGAAAGTATGGTTCCTCTGATTGTGCCATGTCATATGGTTTATCTGAATATTTCGGATTGCCGGTTATGGGGCGGCTTTTAAGGAAAGGTTCGGTAATGGTTTTCGTTTCAGTAATGGTTCGTGATGTTGGAATCCTAAATCCATTCTGTTCCATATATTCTAAGGGCTTATCTTCATTTATGGATTCTGAAATTGGCATTTCACAGGGTCCCTGCGATGGGTCGCTATGATAAAAATAAGGTGTCTCATGGATTCCAATAAATAATTTAACTGGTTTATGACAAATGATACAAGAAAGCTGATCACGTTTTCCTTTTTCAAAAAGTGTCTGCAGCTCACCAGCTGAAACGGTATGTAAATGTACGATTTCATTGCCAGATTTTGCTTGATTCATATAAATGGATACCTCTAATCTATTAAAAATATCGGCAATACTCATCATACCAGAAGATTAGGAAAAAAGAATGTGGAAATCATGTTTAAATATTGTTCTGGCAGGGTAATTAAATGACAACATAACTATTTCAATATAAGGAGGGGTTACTATATAGCACCTGTCACACAATTTGATTATATTCAATATGCCAACCGGACGGTCGAAGCTGCAGGGAAAGTAAGAATTGTTAAAGGAGCGGCACCCATTCAACCCATCCGTTTTGATCAGGTGTTGGAAAGGGAAAGGGAAAGCGTTGAAGGATTAAATCAAATTCAAGATAATGTCCGGGTAAGTGCATATGGAGCAGGCACATATCAACATGAAATGGGCAGGAGCGTCAGGAACGATTTAACGGCTGGAATGACAGGAAAAGGCAGGTTCATCAACGAAATTGTCTAGTTCCTCCAGAAAGACAAAAGAGGACACGTGAAGTGTCCTTTTTGTGCTGACTTCTTAAAGAATGTCTATTTCCACGATTAGGGCTAACAATAGTTGCAATAAAAGTTGGATGTTTAGAGCGATTTGTGCATCAGTTGTTGTAATATCGATATCACGGCTGTTTTCAACAATTGTTTTTTGGCGCGTGATTTGTTTAACATTGGAAGATTGGATTAATTGTTGAGTGATCTTATCAGCATTATCAGCATCTGCAACGGAAATGCTTACGATGACCGCAATTGCAGCTTGTAGAGCAGCTTGTAGTGAGAGGGCCGCTTTAACATCCGTTGAAGTGATATTTACATTACAAGAATCTTTAATGTAAATAAGTTCTTCAGAAAGCTGAACTTGATTATTATCCTGTCTTGCATCTTGGTCAATCCTTGTGTCATCGTCGTTACAGAATCCTGAAAGGGGATGTCTGGAAGCGGAATCTAGAGCCGACCATGACCTTTCAGAGTCATCATGTGTGTTACAATTGCTACGATATACATTTTGGTTCATGTTGTTTTTTCCTCCTTAGGTTTTATTCCCTATTAAAATATGCTTTGATGGTAAATCGGGTTGGACGAATAAATCAGTTCATTCGTCTATTTTTTAAATACTTAGAGATAGTATTAGTGTGTGGGGGATGAATAATAAAGAAGCTGGAGCTTTAGGAATGAAATGTAAGTGCTTCTATGTCTCGGTTTACTTATTTCTCGCCAGCAAGTAAGGTGATTAGGTGATATGGTGCGTCATTTATTTTTGGAATCCGTGAATTTGTTGTGAATGGAATTGGTAACTGGATTAACATCATGTTCCGTGATGTTCTTTTCTTGGTTTATGATTTTTAGTGATTGCTCTTGTAAATAACGTACGGTTTCTTTAAGGTTGTTTCTCTCTTTTTCAGTTAGATCGACCTTTTCCTTTTTGAAACCATGTTTTCTCAAAGTCCTCGAAACCAGCAGCTCCATCAGTCTTTTTTGAGACTCATCTAGGTTAAAATCATTGTTACCCATAAAATTTTCCCTCCTTCTTGCTTTCTATATATAGACTATGTATTTTTGATGAGTTTGCCATTGAACGGAAATGGTTTTTTTCATAAAACGATAATTTAAGTCCATGAACGAACAAAAAAAGCTGTCCAATCAGAAGACTGAAAGGACAGCTTTTTTAGATCAAAAAATGGTTTTCTTCATCGTTTTATGAGGAATGCCAGCATCCATGAATTCGTCGGAAACGATCTCATAACCTAATTTTGAATAAAAAGGGATGGCATGCACTTGGGAATCAAGCTTTAATTGAGGCACTTCCTGCTGGATTGCGTATTCCTCAATAGCATTCATGATCATGGCGCCGGCACCATTCTTACGGCCCGATGACAGTACACAAATGCGCTGTACTTTACCGATGTTGTCAATGACCCTGAAGCGGCCAGCACCGATTGGCTGATGCTGCTCATCATATAAAACGAAATGTGTGGAATCTTTTTCATATTCATCGATCTCTTCTTCAAGAGGGACGTTTTGCTCTTGGACGAACACTTTTCTTCGAATCATATATGCGTTTTCAAGCTCTTGGCTGTTCTCTGCGATTTTTACAAACACGAAATCATTCAGCTCCTAATCTAAATGTTTCATAAACGGTCCATGCCCCATCTTCAAGTTGATACAGCAAGTGAACTCGTTTCACCTCTTCTTCATGGCTGATGTCAAGCATGCTTAATTGGCCTAAAACATCAGAATGCTCATTATCGGATAAATCTTGAGCGATTGTAATATGCGGGACAAATGCATGTTCACTTTCACTTTTTATGAAATCCTCATTGTTAAGCGCATCATGCAGCTCTTGAAGCCCTTCGGATAATTCTACTTTGAAATAAATCGTATTGCTTACGGGTTGGAAAGACTTCGTTTTGGTTACGCTCATCGTAAAAGGTCTGCACTTTTGAGCGATGCCTTTTAATTGTTCCGCGATTGTTGAAATTTCCATATCCGTCGCTTCGAACGTTGGTTTAAGCGTTAGATGCGGTGGTATGAAAGCATACTTCGTATCATACCGTTTGCGATAGGAGTTAGCTAAATCTTGAAGTTTTTTTGAAGGGAAAATTGCAACACCATATTTCATAAATAAAACCTCCTGATATTTTTTATTGTTGTATTATAGTTGGACATGTTTTTTTCTTGAAACCATCCTAAACAGATGATTTCGAGTAATTAGAACATTTCCAATAGTGCTCGTTTCAAATCTGCCTGCCAGTATTTCCAGGTATGATTACCTTCAAATTCTTCATAGAAGCAAGGAAATCCTTTTTGGTTTATTAATTTATGCAATTCCCTATTTGGTTCTATGAAGTTTGCCTTATTGCCATCCGTCGTCGGTACATCCGTTTCACCAGTCCCGATCACATGGTAAAGTTCGAGGAGATGCGGATCCTCAAAATTACGTACAGCATCCATTACTGCTTCATTGGCAAGCGGGGACTGCATGATGCATTTACCGAATGTATGCGGATACTGCAAAGCGGCCAATAAAGAAACTGTACCGCCAAGAGAGTCACCGATCAAAGTTCGACCATGTCCCATTTGATAGGTTGGGAATTCATCATCTAAAAACGGAACTAGTTCATGGGCAAGAAAACGTATGTATGCAATATGCTGTTCCCCGTCCGGATGATATTTGCGCCTGCGGTCAAAGCGGTCTTTATAAGGAATGCCGACAATGATGATATTCTCGATCTCATCGTTCCCTAACAGTTCATCTGCTACCCGACCGATTCGGCCCATTTGAAAATAATCACGGCCATCCTGAGCAATCACAAGCGAATATTTATACAATGGCGAATAATTAGCAGGCAAGTAGACAAGCAATTCCAATTCTTCTGCTAAAGCTTCGCTTTTAAACATGTACTCTTTAATTGTGCCTTTGCGTAAACTCATTCTCCCGCACCTCAATGATAATTAATAATGAAAAACAACTTACTTGATTATTTTAGCATAGCCTTGCAACTTTTTCCCGCGACAAGAATTTGGAATATAAAATTTTCGTTATATTTTCTAAAAATTTAAATTATAAGGTGCTATAATACAAGGATATAGAAAAAAATACAAAAAAAGGTGGCGAATAAAATGGCAGATGTACACGTGCACAGCAGGGAAGTGACAAAGGCGGCTAAACGAACATTATTGGAGCGTGGTGTCAGTGTGGAGGCAATTGCAAAAATCGTTTATGAATTGCAGTTCCCGTACAAGGCTGATCTTAAGCTGGAGGAATGCATCCACAGCGTTGAGCGTGTCCTGTTGAAAAGGGAAATTCAACATGCCATTTTAGTCGGTGTGGAGCTGGATAAACTGGCAGAGCAAAAAAAACTATCAGAACCCCTGCAATCGATTGTTGAATCGGATGAAGGGCTATTCGGAGTGGATGAAACGATTGCCTTTGGTGCAGTACTCGGTTATGGAAGCATTGCTGTAACAACCTTTGGCCATTTGGATAAAAATAAAATAGGCGTCATACACGAACTTGATAAGAAGCAAGAAGGAATCGTGCATACCTTCCTGGATGACATCGTTGCAAGCATTGCCGCGAGTGCCGCCTCAAGGTTAGCTCATCGTCTGAGAGATGAAGAGGAATCGTTAACTGAACAGGAAAAGGACATCCAGGAAGAAGAAGAGTTAATAGGTTGAACCTTGAAGAGCAATCTTCAGCCAGACCTGTAAAACCTGGCCTTAATGAGGCGGGCAGAAAGGATGTTGGCTACTTTAAATGTCCGTTTTGTCTGCCTTAGAAAACAGAATGCGTGAATATGGCCTGGATAAATTTCAAGCACCTGGATTTTCCGTTGTGTAATCTTACCTTGTTCGGAGAGATAAATTATTTCTAATGGAGCATTTTCTTCCAAATGTTTACGAAGTATATATTTCATTCCCGGTCACTCCTTTGCTGACTTGCTTGCTAACATTATATGCGAACATACGTTTTGTATGCAAGTGAAAAGGGAACCTTGGTTCTGTTTTGTTGTGAGGGTGAATGGAAGAAGATGAAATTATAACTTATTTAATATAATATATAGACTTTTTAACAAATAAACAAAAAACGATTTATGTACTGAATTTCTGACCTTCTTCTAACAGTCCCCTTAGAATCGCAGTAGCTAGGTTCTTCATCAACCAAAACTGAAGTGCGATTATACCTCACCTCATATTCAGATTGAGAATAAAGAATCTGTTTCCCCGATTATATCCACAAAAATCCCTTCCTTATTGTTAACGACCACCTTCTTAATAGGATATAAAATCCAGTAGATTTTTGCTGTTTGAGTTAGATTTATTTTCAAATTTGTAACATATGTACAAACATCTTTTCTTTTAATGAATAAAATAACCTGAAAATAAAAAAAGAAAAAGGTGATTATAATTAAAAATCATTATTCCATTTCACATTGTAATTCCTTTATAGACACCACATATCTTAAGAAATGTGTGCAAAAGAAACCGGATGATTGTCATAGCTGCCATAAGAAACACAATGACTGTATTTGTCACCAAAAGAAACCGGATGATTGTCATAGCTGCCATAAGAAACACAATGTCTGTGTTTGCCACCAAAAGAAACCGGATGATTGTCATTGCTGTCATAAGAAACACAATGACTGTATTTGTCATCAAAAGAAACCGGATGATTGTCACTGCTGTCATAAGAAACACAATGACTGTATTTGTCATCAAAAGAAACCGGATGATTGTCACTGCTGTCATAAGAAACACAATGACTGTATTTGTGAGCAAAAGAAAGATGATGACTGTCATTTGTGCCATCAGAAACACTGTATTTGTCATCAAAAGAAACCGGATGATTGTCATTGTTGTCATAAAAAACACAGTGACTGTATTTGTGAGCAAAAGAAAACCGATGACTGTCATTTGTGCCATAAGAAACATAATGACTGTCACTGTGACAATAAGAAACATAAACTAGTAAGAGCATCTGCGTTCAGGGCTAATAAGAATACACCACAACTTTACGAAGCAGCGTTAACTCCCTCTGTAAAAGTTTTATTCCAAACTGAACAGTTTGATTTAGCGGATGAATATAATCCGCACATATCAACATTTATTCCAACTAAGGATGGAATTTATGAGATAACAGCAAAAGTCTCGTTTTGTCCGTCAAAAAGTAAAAGCAATGATTCCTCAAAAAACAAAAAAGATAATTGCAAATGTGATTATTGTAGTAAAAATAGTTGCAACTGTGATTATTGCAGAAAACATCATTCTTCAATAGACAAAAAAAGGAATTCTTCAAAAAAAGGATATGTCGCATCCATTTCCATTAACGTAAACGGAGATAATTTAGATATTGTTAATGACTTCTTGGAGAAATCAAGACCTATTGGACTATCGGTTACTACAATCCTTCAGTTACAAGCAGGAGATCGGGTACAAGTATTATTTAGCGCAGATGCAAACGGAGAAATTTTAGCAGAAGCATCTTTAACAAACTTTCAGGCTGCTAGATTCCCTTCTCCAATGTAAGATCTTTCTGCTTTAGTCTTAGATTGTGTAAATGGACATCATATTTGTTAATTAAAGTTGAGTAAACGTATGATTATGAGCCTTGGATTCTCCTTGAAAAAGGTGAGGTGGATTCTATTCCGAGAAATTTTTGGGGTCAGATCGAACTTTCAGGGATTAACGCCTAAGACCACACTTTACGGAAAAAAACTTTTTTAGCAAAACTACTTGTTTTATTTTGAATACCACTATATAATAAATCTTGTTCAGAAAAGAAGTCAGCAACTAAGTAAGTTTTAAACCAAGCTCTATAGAGCTTGATTTACATACGACTTGTTAGCTCAGTGGGAGAGCACTTCCTTGACAGGGAAGGGGTCGTGGGTTCGAATCCCTCACAGGTCATCAACTGCCAAAGGCTCAAATCCTTGATATAACAAGGGTTTGGGTCTTTTTTTTGTTTTTAAAGATATAGTTCATTATGTATTATTTACTGAATTGGTGGCGGATAGAGCAGGATTTAAACCCTAATACAGGTCAATTATTTGTAATGATTAATATTTCAATGAACTGTAGGCAAAGCCTTTCGCTTATTCAGCTAACGTTGGAGGTTAAAAAGAAGACCTTCTTTTTGGCTTTTCTTTAAAAGGTACATAATCATATTCTTCGGTAAAAATTCACTTTACTATAATGTGTTGGATTACTCACTACTAAATACCATGCACGGGAATACTTCCTGGAAGCTCTGAATATGACGCATGAAGACTATGCAAAATATCAGCAAACGATGTTTCTTGGCTTGAAAAGTATAATACAATGCCTTCACTTAAAATGATGGTAGAACAATATAGAGAAGAATTACAACCCTTACCCTCCACTTCAGTATTATATAGTAAATATTCCCTTTGTTTTTAACGGATGATTTTAATACCTCAACAGTTTATTATATTGATAAAGGATGAAGAATTTAATCTACTACTATAATTTGGTAAGTCTTTAAAAGGGAAGTGATTGTTAAATGCTTTATATAAGCGATATCGAAAAGATAATTAATAACACATTAAATGAGCTCAATTTGGATATTATTTATGAATTTGACAATAATCTAAGTGCACCTATGAGTTATAACGTATCGACCAATACTATAAAATTCAATTACCTTCAAGTTAACGGTTATAAAGGGAAAATTAGAATTAAAGAGACGGAGGAAGATTTTGTTAAAATTATTCTTTATCGTATGATTGGTTATTATTTAGATTTTAAGAAAAACAAACATGATTTAAGGATTTTAATGTATGGTCACGAAGAAGAAAAAGAAAAGCTGAAATCTGAAATAGAAACTAATGCTTGGGATTATGGGAGAACATTAATACCTGAACACCTATTGGAGTCATATGATAAAGTTCGTGAATTGGATAAAATGTTAATAAATTAATGTACTCTAAGAAAATGGAGACCCGACTTTAAACTAAAACAAGAAAAAGAAGCCTCCTTGGAGAATCTCTCTGGCTGAATTTTGAGTGAGAAATTAAACTGGTATCCAATAAGACAAGACCCAGAGAAAGAGGAGTTGTCTTAGAAAGATTGATGAATAAACAAAGAGAAAATCAAGTTCAAAGTTTGTGCGCGGTTTTTAAGAGATATCGATTGCTTGACAAAAGAAATACACTGGACTGAACATACCTCTGAAGAGAGGTTTTAATGAACAACATATACTAGATAAAGAGGAAAGAGATTATTGGTCAAGCGGCTCCAGAGAACGATTGCGTAGATAAGTATTATGACCTGCTCATCAAACTTATGTTCATGGCAGTAATTTAGATACAGCAGACAAAATTACGATGTTTTTATCCAGCCAAACTTGAAGCAATTTAATCGAGAATAATTTCTTGCTATATAAGATGGTATTATCAGAACCGTCAATGTTATGGGCATAGATTTGGATGCTTAGTGCTATCATTGTAATTTCGGTAATATTTCCTTTTGTATATTTGATTTTAGGACTTGAGATATTTGGTGTTTAAGTTTTTGCTAATACTGATGATCTTTCTTCGATTAACAGGGGCTTTAGTACTATAGGTGTTAAAAGAGAGTACAAGAAGTAATCTCTTTTATTTATACATAATTAACATTAATGTTTCACAAGCCTAAATAAATGGACAGTCAAAGGGGACACTCATATATTGAGGTCCCCCTTTCATAATGTATTACGGTAATAAAGTTTTATATTGTTCCATTAAATCACCTGCATATAAGCTTGTTATCATTAAGAAAATGGCAAGCCCAATGTATAATGAGAACCAGATGAATTTTGTTTTGAGACTCGATGAGTAATAGGATTTCTCTTTATCCCTAATTTCAGTTTGTTCTTGCACTTCTTTAAAGAACTTTGCTGCTATTCGTTCATAGGTGCCTATATTTTCAAAATCGGTCGGTCCGTTCTGGTATTCATTCGTATTAGCAGCATCCATTAAGGATCTATAAATATTTAATTTCACCTCGGTCAGCTGTTTTTCTTTTAGTTTATTATCATCAAATAGCGGGATATGCCAACTCTTCATGTTGTTAAACTTTTCATATTGTTGGCTTGATTCCATATTCCAAATATTAACCAGGCGAATTTTTTCTTCATCTGTTGCAGCTGCATATTGTTCTACTTGCCTTAATCCAAATTGATTCAATTCTATGATGATGTCTCTTTGATTTCTGGTTGTCTCGCTACGAATTTCTTTCCACCACTTAGAAATGCCCAATAATAAGAAAAGAATTAAGAATGGATTTGGATGGAGAAATAAATATACAACCATCCCGATAATCCCTACTACCCAAAGCTTTGTGGAGATGACTCCCACTATACGTCCTCCATCAAGAGGATGCACAGGCATTAGATTAAATAGGTTAATCATGGCTCCCAGTGTAATAACTAAAAGCCAAAATGGATTTTCCGTCATCATAAATAGGGGGATGGCTGGTAGAAATGCTAATGTACCTAATAAAGGACCACCGAAGGCAAGGTAAGCTTCTTGGTTAGCATTCTTGGGTTCTTCTTTAAGGGCAATTAATGCTCAGACAAAAGGGATGAAAATGGCATTGGATGTTTTGATGCCTTTTCTCTTTGCAGCAAGTAAATGCCCCATTTCATGGATGTAAATTAGATAGACTAGGGCTACGGCAAATTTCCAACCGTAAACCAAGGCATACGCACCTAATGAAACGAAAATAGAAATCAGGGAACCTACTTTAGCTATTTTCAATAGCGCAAACAACCATTTCATTTTCCCCAGGAAAAATAACCCGATGGCCCCCAAACTTAACCATCCTTTTTTCGATATAGATTCTTTCAAAATGTACCTCCTAGAGTAAATGGGAAAACAGATGACCCCAGTGACACTATGTCTATCTGCGCTCCTTCTTGATTTATCAACTTGCTAATATCCTTATTATATCGTATTAGATCATACATTTCTTATCATATTAGTAATATTTTTCTAGAATATTACCTTTCAAGTATTACATTTTTTTATAATTAAGATAGAGTTCTGTCCTTAATATTTAGGGCCCTCACAGGTCATCAATTAACAAAGGCTCAAATCCTTGATATTACAGCATATCCAAATATCATTCCTGTGTGTTTTTATGCATTGCACAAAGTTGCATAGAAACTGCATGTGAAGGTGAATCGTTCGTTGCATGACGCTAGCCACTTTGGTACACTATGCAGAAGTGCATTTCAGCTAGGATTGACTATCGAATGATAGATAAGATGCTGTCACCTTTACATAATTCATGGTCTTTGTAAGCGGTGGGGTGCTCCCGAACGAAATATGGTACAAAAGCTTAACAATATAAAAGTTTTTCTAAGAAAACCATCTGTTCCCTCATACAGCAGGAGTTGTATGGGGGCTTGTATTTTATTGAGAATTTTCTGTTTAGATGAAATAAGGAGGAAGCAATGAACAATTATAAATTGACCATTCAATATGATGGCGGGCGCTATAAAGGCTGGCAGCGACTTGGTAATAGTGATGATACGATCCAAGGGAAAATAGAAAATGTATTAACGGAAATGGCAGGGGAAAAAATCGAGATCATCGGATGCAGCAGAACGGATGCCGGTGTTCATGCCCTTGCTCAAATCGCCAATTTTAAGATCGGTGAAAATCTGACTGAAGTTGAAATCATGGATTATTTGAATAGATATTTACCAAGAGATATCAGCATTGTCGAGGTTACGCTAGTCCCTGAACGGTTTCATGCCCGTTATAATGCTAAGGATAAAACCTATTTGTATAAAATCTGGAACGAGCCATATACAAATCCTTTTATGCGAAAGTACAGTATGCATGTAGAGAAAAAGCTGGATATCACTAGAATGAAAAAAGGATGTCAATATTTTGTAGGTGAACATGATTTCACTGCTTTTTCAAATGCAAAATCCAAGAAAAAATCCATGGTACGTGAAATATATTCCATTGATATAGAAGAAAATGCCGGTTTCATCGAAATTACAGTACGAGGCGATGGATTTCTTTATAATATGGTTAGAAAGATTGTCGGGACGTTGATAGAAGTTGGATTGGGTGAAATAGATGCTGAAAATATACCAAGTATTATTGAGTCAAAAGAAAGAATCCAAACGGGCCGTATGGCGGAGGCATCTGGGTTATACTTGGTAAAGGTTGATTTTTAGACCGGTTATTGATGCATGTGTTAATGCATGTAATGTGTACAGGCAGTAGAAAAAGGGAAGTAATAGGGAAGAATGGTAAAGCGGAAAGTACGAAAGAAGGAGAGATTTTCATGAGATTAGCAGGAAAGAAAATAATCAGTCTTGTGCACCATGATTTTGAAGATTTAGAACTCTGGTATCCGATTTTACGTTTAAAAGAAGAAGGGGCGATTGTTCATCTCGCCGGAGAAAAGGCGAATGAAACATACATTGGAAAATATGGTGTACCAGCCATATCTGATTATGAGTATGGCAGTATCAAAACTGAAGAATATGATGCCATTCTTGTACCAGGCGGTTGGGCACCCGACAAAATTCGCCGGTTTCCTGAAGTGATATCGCTTATCCAAAGCATGGAAGAAAATAAAAAACCCATTGGGCAAATTTGTCACGCTGGTTGGGTGTTGATATCCGCGAAAATTTTACAGGGGAAGAATGTAACGAGTACACCTGGCATTAAAGATGATATGGAAAACGCAGGGGCAACTTGGATAGATGAGCCCGTCGTCGTAGATGGAAACCTTGTGTCAAGCAGACGTCCACCTGATCTGCCGGATTATTTAAGAGAATTGATAAACGTGATTGAAAAGGGTTAAATCCATAGTACGGTGAAAAAGTGGTTTTTCCTTCTGGAAAAACCACTTTTTCTATCCATACCCGAATTTATTTTTTAATGCTGATTTTGAAATGCTAAAGATCATACCCTTGATTGATCCTTAATCAAATCAATATACAAATTTCCTTTTGTCCCTACGACAACATACGAGATATCAAAAACAGCAAGGTTTATTTTTTTGAGCTCAGCCATCAGCCATTCGTCATTGTAGGTTTCTTTGGATAAGTTATCATATAAGATCTTCCCCTCATAGACCAGTTCAATCGGTACAGAACCTGCTGGGGGCAGTATTGGTAAATCCTGCTTGGTAGCATTTTGGTATTGTTCTTTTTTTAATACAGAGAGTGAGCCATTTATCTCTAAAATGGCACATTCAACTTCATCTATGTTGAAGATATCTTTTCCCCGCAAAGCCTGTTTAAGAGAATCCAGTGAATACCCCATCCGTTCCATTGACTCTTCAAGAATTCTTCCTTTTTGAATTAAAGTGGCAGGTTCTCCGGCAATCCATTTCCCGAAACGCGGATTTCGAACCGCTAGAAGATTGAGCATGAAAACGACGGTACCCATAATAATTATGGAAATGATAAAATACAGGAATTTAATTTTAATATTGAATGCTAGATTTCCGGCAATTGTCCCCATCGTAATGGAAGCGATATAAAGGTGATAGGTCCTCTGGGCAATTGTCTGTTTACCAAGAAGTTGGACAAATACCCATAATAAAATAAAAGAGGTAAAGGTTCGAAAGATGATTTCAACAGATTCCGACATGACGATTTCTCCCTTACAAAACTCCCGACAGTTCGTTTGAGATAGTATGTTCTTACACCTTGCTCTTTATTCTGTAAAGGAAACAGACAAGAAACCCCGTCTTTGATTTGGGAACCCCTCTTGAATTAATAGATTTAAACGATTGGTGCGATACATAAAAAAATGAATTATGAAACAACATTCAATAAACCAGGCATTCATATTAGTGAAATATCATGAAGCAAGCCGCCCTTTACTTGCTTCTTTTTTATTTGATTTGATGAATCCATGGATATGTTTACTTAGTATCGATTAAGAAATTTCTACGAATAATAGTATCAAAATACATTTGCACGGGGGTATGTTTTGAGAAATATTCAGGAAATTTTCATTGACGATTTAAAAAGCATTTATAAAAATTTCTTTGTTTGTATCGTAGTCGTCTTTCTCATGTTCATCCCTTCCATTTATGCGTGGTTTAATATTGTTGCATCATGGGACCCGTATGYAAACACGGAAGGAATTCTTGTCGGTGTTGCCAATAATGATAAAGGTGCGGAGTTAAATGGCAAAGCCGTGAACATAGGCAAGGAAGTAATGGAAGGGTTAAAGGAGAATAAGGATCTGGGCTGGAGGTTCACATCGGAAAAAGAAGCGATAGAAAAGGTGGAAAAGGGTGATTATTATGCATCCATCATCATTCCGGAGAACTTTTCCGAACATATTGCGACGATCATGACCGATGACCCTAAGAAGGCGGGGATTGATTACTATGTTAATGAAAAAATCAATTCCATTGCTCCTAAAATTACGGCAGCGGGTGCCAACAGCATTGTGGACAATGTGAGCAAAACCTTTATCAAATCAGCCAGTGGGAGTATCCTTGCAATTTTTAATGAACTGGGAATCACCTTGCAAAACGAGTTGCCGACGATTCAAAAAATGAAGAATATGGTTTATTTATTAGAGGCTGAACTGCCTGAGCTTGAACAAAATATGAAAACCGTTCAAACACATGTCAAAAAGGCTGAAGATATCATTAAGAGGGTCAATGATGGCCTGAATTCGATAGAAGGAATAACATCACAGAAGGACAAATTGGTATCGGACGTTTCTAGTTATGTAGATTCAACAAGGCAGGCATTCGAAGGAATCAATCCCCTCTTGAAAAATGATATCGAGAACATAAGGAGCGATAATGAATCCATTTTAGTGCTGGCTAACCGGTTAACGGGTCAGGATTTACCTGACAATGAGTCGGATCAGCTAGTGGAACAAGGTGTAACGAGGATAAATAAAGAGTTGTACCTTTTGGACAGTATGTATAATTTATTGGTGAGAGTCAATCAATTTAATGAGAAAAACGTGCTTCAGCCAGAAATACAGCTGGTTGATGAACTTAGGGATAATGCTTCGAACCAACTTCAAGCGCTGAATGACCGAGCATACGGCAATCTTATCGAACTTGGCAGGAACAACGATCAAGTCTTGGCAAGCTTCCAGGAAAGCTATTCAAAGGAAACGGGGCCAAAATTCAATGAAATCTGGAATGAAACAGAAGCAATATTGAATAATGTCCAGCTTACGATGGAGGAGGGAACCAAGGTTCTTCCTGAGGTGAGGACGCTGTTGAATGAGACCAATCGAACATTGGAAACACGTACAGCGGATATTGATAAGTTACAGAATAAGTTTCCGGAAATCGAAACGAAAATAAAGGCTCTGGCTTCTAAAATGAGGGAAATTGATAAGTCTTATAATATGGAAGAAGTGATCGATTTCCTAAGGAATGATATTGAACAAGAAAGTGAATTTTTTTCAGAACCAGTTCTGCTCAATAAACACAGTCTCTTTCCGATTCCGAACTATGGATCCGCCATGTCTCCTTTCTTTACGGCACTTTCCCTTTGGGTCGGCGGTACAATATTGATTTCCATGCTTAGCGTGGGTGTTTCTCAAAAGGTCTACAGCCCGTATCAAATTTATATCGGGCGGTATCTAATATTTTTCATCATTGGGGTGATGCAGGCCCTTAGTGTTTCCATTGGGAATATCGTCCTTATCGGTGTTTATGTAGCGGATAAATTTGAGTACATCCTGTTTTCCGTTCTGATAAGTACGGTATTTACACTCATTGTTTACACCTTCGTTTCCGTTCTTGGAAATATTGGAAAAGGGATAAGCGTCGTCTTGATGGTCCTTCAAATATCAAGTTCAGGAGGCACCTTCCCCATTCAAGTCACACCGCCCTTTTTTCAGCATATTAACCCTTTCTTGCCATTCACCTATGCTGTGGGTTTGCTTCRTGAATCTGTTGGGGGAATAACCTGGAGTGTAGCTGGCAAGGACATTTTTATCTTGATTCTCTTTTTAATAATCACGTTCATCTTAGGTGTCATTTTGAAAAAGCCTCTGCATGCAAGGACACAAAAGATGAAGGATAAATTGTATGGAAGCAGGATTTTTTAAGGTAATTGAAAGAGTGCTGTGACCGCGGTTAACTGAAGTTGAAAATTATGGTTATATTCAGCCTGAACCCTTAAAAGGGGCTCGGGTTTTTTTATTTGCTGAATGGTATTTATAGATATGTATTTTTATGTAGGTTTGGAATATTAATCAATACATTGACAGTTGAATAGAAAAATACCGATAAATTAGAATTTTTGCATTTTTATAGTTGACAAAAACCATTGGATTAATCATTATTAAGAAATAATGTTTAGTAAATCGATGCGATATAAAAGTGGGGTGACTTTATGTATTTAACAATAGATGGCATTGAAAAAAGTTTTAAGAATGAAAAGAAAGAAAGCATAAAGGTGCTCGATAAGATAAACATAGAGGTCGAGAAAGGAAGCTTCGTTTCAATCGTCGGCCCTTCAGGATGTGGTAAATCCACGCTTCTTTATCTGATTGCCGGCCTTGATAAAGCAGATGTGGGTGAAATACGTGTAGCTGGGAAAAAAGTGGTGAAGCCAGGTCCGGAACGGGTTGTCGTGTTTCAGGAGGCGGGTTTATTTCCTTGGCTGACAGTACTTGAAAATGTTACATACGGATTGAAGATAAAGAAAATGCCCAAAGAAGAGGCAAAAGCCAAGGCATTGGACATTTTAAAGATGGTTCACCTCAGCCGATATGTTGACTCCTATCCTCATCAACTCTCAGGAGGAATGAAACAGAGGGTAGCCATCGCAAGAGCGTTGGTGATGGAACCGGATATCCTGTTGATGGATGAACCATTCTCCGCACTTGATGAGCAAACGAGGATGGTTTTGCATAAAGAGCTGCTCGAAATCTGGAGAAAAACTAAAGTGACGATCTTTTTCGTTACCCATAATATTCGCGAGGCTGTTCAGCTTTCCGAAAAAATTATCGTCTTTGCTACCCGTCCCGGGAAAATCAAAGAGACGATTTCCGTTCCTTCCATGAAAGATGGAGTTATGCCGGATAGTGTAACTTTGCATACAGAACAAAGGGTTCTATCGATTTTGCAGGAGGAAATTGAAAAAGTGCTGAAGGAGGAAATGGGGAATGATTACAGCTTTAAGACGAATCATATTCATCGCGATGATAGCGGGGATATGGGAAGTCACATCTAGACTTTCCAGTCTTCCGGATTTCATGTTCCCAAGCCTGACTCAGGTTTTGGAAACTCTGTTTAAGGGACTGATGAGCGGACAAATAACCGAAGCCATCGGAAAAAGCCTTGGCCGTATCCTGATCGGCTTTATGATTGCCATTATAGTAGGTCTGATATTAGGATATTTCATTTGGCGCTTTAAATTGGTCGAAGACACTTTAGGATTCGTCGTGACGGCTTTACAGTCCATTCCGAGTATCGTGTGGTTCCCTTTGGCGATCATTTGGTTTGGATTGAATGATTTTTCGATCCTCTTCATCGTCACCATCGGCGCAACTTGGACGATGACGGTTAATGCAACAAGTGGCTTCCGGAATGTACCCCAGTTGTATCAGCGGGTTGCCAAAACATATGGATCGACCGGATTTCATTTTCTTCGCACGGTGATTTTACCAGCATCCGTCCCGCAAATAATATCCGGTCTCCGAATTGCATGGGCCTTTTCCTGGCGTGCATTGATGGCAGGTGAATTACTTGGCGGGGGAGGCGGTCTTGGCCAATTGCTGGAAATGGGCAGATCACTTGGACAAATGGATTTGGTCATCTCCGTGATGATCATCATCGCAATCATCGGAACAATCGTGGATAATGTCGTCTTCTCCCGTCTTGAACGTAATGTTCAACTGAAATGGGGAGTGAAGTAACGGTAGTTTAATAAAATAATAGTTATAAAGGAGAGAAAAATATGCTGAAAAAATCATTCTTTGCCCTTATTCTGTCTGTTTTGTTAATCGGAATAGTAAGCGGATGCACTCAATCCAGCAGTAATGATGAAGAAGGGGAAGGGTCCGGGGGGAAATCCGTGAAAATTGGTTATTTTCCTAACCTAACCCACAGTGCAACGATCATTGCACTTGAAAAAGGCTTTTTCGAAGAAGAGTTCGGTAAAGATGTCAAGATTGAAACCAAAACAGTGGCCAATGGAGGATTATTCATGGAAGCAATGGCCACAAACGCCATTGATGTCGGAACGGTCGGGCCTGGTCCATTGCTTAACTTTTACGTGAAAAACCCTGAATACCACCTGATCTCCGGGGCTGTTAATGGAGGTGCCGTACTTGTGGCTAGCGAAGGCAGCAAGGTTACGGATTTAAAAGATTTGGCCGGTAAAAAGGTAGCGATTCCCGTCATTGGAAGCACACAGGATGTCATGCTTAGGAAGGCCCTTCAAGATGTAGATTTAAAACCGACTACAAATGGGGGCACAGTTGAACTGTATGCGGCAGCACCTGCTGACACAACCGCCCTTTTTGTTCAAAAGTCTGTCGATGCAGCAGCGACCCAGGAACCATGGGGGTATGTATTGGAAAACCAGGCAAAAGGAAAGCTGGTGCTTGACTGGGATCGATTTGCATGGGGAAAAGATTCACCTAACACGGTAGTGGCTGCAAGCCAGAAGTTCTTGGATAAAAAAGGGCTCGCTGCTTCCTATTTGAAAGCTCATGATAAAGCGGTGAAGTTCATACAGGAAAACCCTGAAGAAAGCCAAGAACTGGTTATTAAGCATTTGAAGGAACTGACTGGAAAAGAATTAAGCAAAGAAGAAGTGGCTTCAGCATTTTCACGCCTTGAAGTGACAACTGAAGTTAATGAGCAAGTCATTCAAGAAATGGCCGACATAAGCAAAGAAGCCGGTTATATCCCTAGCAGTGATATAAAAGGCATGATCGATTTATCAATTCTTGAAGAAGTGTCCAAATAACAAGCAAGCGCCTCAGCCATCCTGGCTTTGGCGCTTTTTTTAAAAGGCCGGATTAATCCATTTTAATTAAGCGGGGAAATAATCCTCCATATAAACACCTCAGTTCATGAACTCCCTTTATGGACAGATTTGATCCAATGCTTGGATAACATGATCAACCTCCTCCCAGGAATGGATGGTAGCGCCTGAAGCCAGTGAATGTCCTCCACCATTGAATTGACGTGCGACTGATGCGATGGGAATATTCCGTGAACGTATCCTGACACGGATTTCAGAAGGGTATTCGATGAAGAAAGCCCAGATTTTATTGTCCCTGACACTTGATAGCGTATTGACTAAATTCGAAGCTTCGAGTCGATCCACCCCATACATATTTAAAAGCTCGTCCGTAATAATGAAGTAAGCTACCCCTTTATCGGTTACCTTGAAGCTCATGAGAATGTCTTTTTGAAGTCGGGAAGCGTTTTTAGGCTTAACATTAAGGCTGTTATGGATTCTTTCTGGCTGAATATTATAGGTTCTTAAGTGCGAAACCATTTTTAATGTCCTGGGAGTTGTATTCCCATTCGTGAAATTCCCTGTATCACTAAGTATTCCTGCATAAAAAGATTTAGCCGCTTCTTTATTCAGGATGAAGCCTTCTGGAAATTCCAAGAATAAATCAACAAGCATTTCACTTGCAGAGCTATAAGAAGGGTCGACCCAAGAAATGTCACCGAATTGTTCGTATTCGGGGTGGTGGTCAATTTTGATTAGCATGCCTCCATGATCATATCGGGAATCACTGATCCGTGAAATGTTGGCAGTATCACAAACAATCACTAAGGCACCTTTGTATTTGTTATCGGAAATGACATCCATATCACCTATGAATAGAAGCTTATCCACTTCCTCGCCTACCGCATAGACTTCTTTTGAAGGGCAGGAGTGTTTCAATAGCTTCTTTAAACCGAGTTGTGATCCCAATGCATCCGGGTCCGGATTTACATGACGATGAATGATGATTGTGTGGTATTTCTTGATTGCTTCGATTATTTCCAGTTTTTTATTGTCCATAGCGCCATCCCCTTTTTAAGATTTCCTTGTCTGCAGTGCGACGATTGATAATATGTAAAATTCATATATTGACAGTTATACCTATTCAATCATCACATGCCAAACGAGTAAAGGCAATTCCGATTACTTTGGATGGGGGGGAGTCCTGAGGCATACGGAAAGTATACGGAACAGATGTAATAAAACACTCAAACAAAATTATTGCAAAATTCAAAAAATACAACTATACTTAATTTACCAAACCGATGACAACAAGTTACCTTGTTGCATGGCCGGCTTGACATAAAAAACTGGAATCCATAAAAATTGACTTGGTTCACTTGATCTTCCTTTGCAGGAAGACAGTTCGTGGATAAGGGTCAGTGAAACATTCAATGTAATGACATTGTTGGTTTTACTGGCTCTTTTTTTGTGTATCCACGACAGTTTGAAAGGGGTGATGATATGAATGGAGCTTTGGAGGGAGTCAGGATTATCGATGTATCCCGTGTTTTGGCGGGGCCGTTTTGTTCAATGATTCTCGGCGATTTGGGTGCCGATGTCATTAAAATCGAGCATCATGAATCAGGGGATGAAACGAGAGGGTGGGGGCCGCCATTTGTAGAAGGGGAAAGCGCTTACTATTTATGTGCAAATCGAAATAAGCAAAGCATGACCTTGAATTTAAAATCTGAGGAAGGAAAAGAGATTTTCCGGAAGTTGGTGGCTTCAGGGGATATAGTGATTCAAAATTTCAAGACAGGCACATTGGGAAAACTGGGGTTGGGTTATGAGGATTTAAAGGAAATCAACCCCAAACTGATCATGGCCTCGATTACAGGATTTGGTTTAACCGGTCCTTATAAAGATTTGCCAGGCTATGATTATATCATTCAAGCGATGAGTGGTTTGATGAGCATCACCGGAGAGAAAAATGGGAGTCCCGTGAAGGTCGGAGTGGCCATAGCTGACATATTGACTGGCTTGTATACATGCATTGGCATTTTATCCGCTTTACATCATAGGGATAAATTGGGGGAAGGACAGGAAATTGATATTTCATTGATGGATTGTCAGGTTTCTTCATTGGTGAATGTCGCCAGCAACTATTTATTCAGTGGCTTGACCCCTGAAAGAATGGGGAACCAACATCCAAATATCGTTCCATACCAGACGTTCGGGACAAGGGATGGAGAGCTTGTCGTGGCTGTGGGAAATGATGATCAGTTCAGGAGATTTTCAACCGTTATAGGCAGACCTGATTTAGCGGAACAGGAACAGTTTAAACATAATGAAAAACGTTTGCAAAACAAGGAAGAATTAATACCGATAATAGAGGATGCGTTGAGAGGTAAGACAAAGAAGGAATGGAAAAGGCTGTTTGATGATGCAGGGATACCGAATGGTCCGATTAATGATATAGCAGAGATGTTCGAGGATCCGCAAATCATCGCAAGAGGCATGTTGGTGAGCATGGAACATCCCACAATCGAAGATCTTAAAGTGACGGGATCTCCCCTGAACCTTTCAAAAACACCGGTTACCATGAGAAAGCATCCGCCACTCTATGGCGAGCATACCGATTCCATTTTGGCTGAAATAGGATATAGTCCAGATCAAATAAGCAAATTCAAGGAAAATAAAATTATTTAGGAGGAATTTTAATGATGAATTTCGAATTAACAGAAGAGCAGCAAAGTGTGAAGAAAGTGGTAAGGAAATTTGTGGATAAGGAAATTATTCCATATATTCAAGAGTGGGATAGGCAAGGTCAATTCCAGCCGCATATTTTAAAAAGGTTAGCTGAATTGCAGTTGATGGGCGTTTGTATACCCGAAGAGTATGGCGGGGTCGGAATGGATTATAATACCCTAGCCATCGTTTGTGAAGAGCTGGAGCGAGGAGATACGGCTTACCGAACTGCAGTTTCTGTACATACAGGGTTGAATAGCATGACCCTGCTTCAATGGGGGACGGAAGAACAAAAACAGAAATATTTAGTACCCCAGGCAAAAGGAATCAAGATTGGTGCTTTTGGGCTGACTGAACCGAATGCAGGGTCTGATGTAGCAGCAATGAAATCAACGGCAAAACGTGTTGGGGACCATTATATCTTAAACGGGTCAAAAACATGGATTTCGCTCTGTGATTATGCAGATCATTTCCTCATTTTCGCCAAGACGGATCATGATGCCGGTTCAAGGGGAATCACTGCCTTTATCGTGGAACGGACTTTCGAGGGAGTGGAGTCGAAAGCCATTAAAGGAAAATTGGGAATTCGTGCCGGGAATACAGGCGAGATCTTTTTAACGGATGTAAAAGTTCCGGTGGAGAATAGGCTTGGTGAAGAAGGTGAGGGCTTTAAAGTTTCCATGTCGGCATTGGACAGCGGCCGGTTTACAGTTGCCGCAGGTGCTGTAGGGTTAATAGAAGCAAGCCTGGAGGCAAGCTTGAAGTATTGCCATGAACGAAGCACATTCGGAAAAGAGATTGGCAGGCATCAGCTCGTTCAACAGATGATTGCCAAGATGACAGCAAATTTAGAGATTTCCAGATTGCTGGTCTTTAAAGCGGGCACCTTGAAAAATCAAGGAAAAAGGAATACGAAGGAAACATCACTTGCCAAGTGGATATCATGTAATGCTGCTAATGAAGCGGCCAATGATGCTGTTCAAATTCATGGTGCCTATGGCTACTCGGATGAATATCCAGTCGAACGTTTTCTGCGGAATTCAAAAGCTCCGGTCATTTACGAAGGAACCCGTGAGATTCATACTGTAATGCAGGGTGAATACGCACTTGGCTATAGACAAGATAAAGAGCTTCGCAAGCAATTGCCTGCATGGCCCTTCGAGCAAGTTTCCGTACATTAACTATAGATAGAGGAGATCARATCAGATGATGAACACATACTTTATTGCAGGGCATGCAAAACTTCCACAAGGGATGGCAGCGAGAAATATATATGATTCAATCACGATCACGGTGGAGCTTGACTTTAAATATGGAGTAATAGTCGAGGCTTCCTGTACGCTTGCTACAGAGCATGGAAGGGAATTCATACGACAACTGCTGCGCGGTTATTGCCTGAAAGATGGTATCGAAGAATTGATTGATCGTGTGCAAAATCATTATCGTGGGAAGGCTGGTCAAGCCATTCAAGCAGGGCTGAAGGATGTGTATGCACAGTTCGAATTGGTCTCCGTTAAATAAGTGAAACCGAAAAGGGTCCTACCGTATGTAAGAGGGTAGGATCCTTTTTTATAGGTTCAGGTACATGGCAAATAAGTCCACTGTCATTATAAATAGAGTGTTTTTATTGTTAAAGGAACGGGACATTTGAATGGATATAACGATCGTGATAATTTTAAAAACACAAAACTCGCCCCTATAGGACGAGTTTTGTGTTTTTTTATAGAATTTGGACCTTAAAGTAAAGCTTAATATCCAGTAAAAAAATATTAGTTGTACATTAAAACGGTACCATGAAACTAGAAGCACCTTTTCCGTTTATTGCGAAAGTTATTGCCGCAAAGCCAACTGCAGTGGTTGGACGAACACCGGTTTCTGTTGGAGCGCCGTTGTCTGCTGCATATGGAACACCGGTTTCTGCTGGTGCGCCTTTGTGTGCTGCAAGTGGACCTCCTCCTGCTGGTGCGCCTTTGTGTGCTGCAAGTGGACCTCCTCCTGCTAGTGCGCCTTTGTGTGCTGCATGTAGATCTCCGTTTCCAGCAAGAGCGCCTTTGCGTGCCGGAAGTGGACCGATTCCTGCTCGTGCAACGTTTAGTGCTTCTGCGGGAAGTTCGCCTGTTATTGTTGTTTTTACGTGAAGAACGGCCTTTTGAACATGGGTCATTATGCATGAAATCGCTTAACCCGAAGGAATTAGCTCTATCCACCGCATTTTGTATATCACGATTGATGTCAGACATATTTATATATCCCCCTTTCTATACGTTAAACTATGCGCTTGTACGTAATATGCCAGAGATAAAAGCACATTTTTATTAAATATTTGTTTTTGGTGACACCCCTCGCTTTTTTTCCATAATTTAATAGGAAAGTGAAAGGGAAGGGTTAGGTTATATGAATGCTGACAAGAAGCTGCCTGTGTATCAGCTTTTTATTCCACCAGTTAATTTAATGGAGCTTCGCAGAGATATATGGTGCAATGATCCTTTACCTGCAAAGTTAACAATCAACAAAAAAAAACTTGATATTGATATTGCTTACCGTGGCTCACATATCCGAAGTTTTCGGAAAAAATCCTATAATGTAGTCTTTTATAAACCTAATACTTTTAAGAATGCCAAGGAAGTTCATTTAAATGCCGAATATAAAGATAAATCTTTACTAAGAAATAAATTATCTTTAGATTTTTTTGCAGATATAGGGACTTTATCACCGAAAGGCCAGTTCGTTTTCCTAAATCTAAACGGAAAGGATGAGGGAATATATCTGGAATTGGAATCAGTGGATGAATATTATTTGAAGAAAAGGGGGCTCCCCAATGGGTCCATTTTCTATGCAGTGGATGGTGATGCCAATTTCTCATTGATGAGCGATTTGGATAAAGGAATCAAAAAATCATTGGAGATGGGCTATCAAAAAAAATGCGGGACAGAAAAGGAGGAATTATATTTACAAGAGCTGATCCTCCAAATCAATACAATTTCAAGAGTGGATTTTGAAAAGGAAATCGTAAAATATGTCGATGTGGAAAAGTATCTGCGCTGGCTGGCCGGTGTCATATTCACGCAAAACTATGATGGGTTCGTTCATAACTATGCTTTGTATCGAAATGGAGATACCGGTCTATTTGAAATGATTCCATGGGATTATGATGCGACATGGGGCAGGGATGTTAACGGGAAAGTGATGGAAGAGGATTATGTGGGAATCGGGGGGTTCAATACATTGACTGCTAGAATCCTTGATGTAAGGGGATTTCGTGTCAGGTACCAAGAACTTCTTAAGGAGATTTTGAACAATCATTATACAGTGGCCTATATGAAACCTATCATTCAGGAAATGCATGATCAATTAAGACCTTATGTATCAAAAGATCCATATATCAAGGGGAATAAGGAGAAATTTGATGATGAGCCCGAATTCATCCTGAAATTCATTGAGGCCCGTGCGAAGTATATAAATAGCCATCTGTATAAATTGGATTAATAATTCCTTTCGTTTAGAGATGGAACAATGAAAAATATAGTGGCAGGAATGCTGAATAAAAAGCATTCCTGTTTTTTTCTGCACGATTCCATTTGCTTTTCTATACTATTACAGCTATGTTTGATAGAAAGGTATAATCTAAAGTAATGAAGGATGGGAATGGATTGACTAATCATAGCCGCAAACCGGCATATATATATACATTTACATGCACCCCTGACGAACGCTCATTATCTAAAATGGAGATGCGTTCTTTCTTTGGCTTTGAGACTTCAGGGGATATTTTGAAAAGTGATATAGCCATTGAACCGAGCAGGAGCCCTTTTATAAAAGGGCGGGTCGACATCATGTTTGAAGGGGAAAGCATATCCGAAATCGTTGAGCAAGTAAAAGGTATTCATTTGCCTGACTCGACATTCAAAGTATTATTCGTGAAAATTAATGATTTGAATAAAGAAGCAAAGATAGATTATGATGGACAGCGTGAAATTGAACGTCAGATTGGCTGGCACATTCAGGGAAATGCCGATGTGCGTAATCCTGATCAGGTCTTTGGAATCGTGACGCTTGGCGGTCGTTGGTATTTTGGGAAGTATGTCAAACCTGAAGCGGTTTGGTTAAAACATATGAAGAAGCCCCGTGAATATTCAACTGCGCTTAGCACGAGAGTGGCGAGGGCCATTGCCAACATTGCCGTTCCACATCCGGATGGGGTGAAGGCAATTGATCCATGCTGTGGAATTGGAACGGTATTGGTGGAAGCCCTTTCGATGGGGATCAATATTGATGGCCGGGATATCAACCCGCTTGTTACCGACGGTTCAAGGGAGAACATTGCCTATTTCGGACTCGAAGGTGATGTAACTACAGGTCCGATTTCGGAGGTCACCAGTAAATATGATGTAGCGATTATCGATATGCCTTATAATCTATATACACATGCGACGCCGGAGGATCAGCTATCAATCCTTAAGCACGCAAGGAGCTTTGCTGATAAGGTCGTTGTCGTAACGATCGATACGATGGATCATATGATTGAAGAAGCTGGATTTGAGATTGCTGATCGATGTGTTGCCAGGAAAGGCATTTTTTCCAGAGAGATTGTCGTGTGCGTGTAGGTTTCATCAGTAAAGGAAAGGCTGAAATCCTTATCGATTTCAGCCTTTTTTGATGTCATTTAGCTTGATAATGAACTACATTTTCAACGAGTTGTTTCGTGACCTTCCCCTGATATTCCAAATAATCCAAATGGCCGATGATTTCTGACATGACGAGCGGGAATTCTGCTATATACTTTTGTTTGTAAAACTCCTTTGCCAGTTCATTGCCTGTAGAAATTCCGGATTCTATCAAGGCCAGGATCTTTTGTGATTTCCTCTCTATGC